>JBFGYY010000027.1:0-14494 GCA_041587095.1 Motiliproteus sp.
CGCCGGGCACCACCATCGGCGCCATCGTCCGCAAGGAAGAGGTACTGATTGCCCATGACGACCTGATGGTTGAAAATGGCGACCACGTTATTCTGTTCCTGATCGACAAACGCCGTATTACTGATGTGGAGCGTTTGTTCCAGGTCGGACTGACTTTCTTCTAGGAGCGCCATCCCGCCATGCATTTTCGCGTGATACTCCGTATTCTCGGTATTCTGTTGATGCTTTTCAGCTTCAGCATGTTACCGCCGGCACTGGTGTCCTGGTATTACCAGGACAACTCCGCCACGCCGTTTCTGATCGCCTTCCTGATTACCCTGATCACCGGTCTGTTCATGTGGTTGCCGGTTTACAATGTGCGTCAGGATCTGCGTACCCGTGACGGCTTCCTGATCACCGTACTGTTCTGGACCGTACTGGGCCTGTTCGGCTCGGTGCCGCTGATGTTATCGGCAACACCGCACCTGAGTGTCGTCGACGCGGTCTTTGAAGCGGTATCGGGTTTGACAACGACCGGCGCCACCGTCATCACCGGCATCGACAGCCTGCCCCCGTCCATTCTCTATTACCGGCAGCAACTGCAGTGGTTTGGCGGCATGGGGATCATCGTTTTGGCCGTCGCCATTCTGCCTATGCTGGGTATCGGGGGCATGCAGCTGTACCGCGCCGAAACACCCGGGCCGGTCAAGGACTCGAAACTCACCCCGCGTATTACCGAAACCGCCAAAGCGCTGTGGTATATCTACCTGTCGCTGACCATTCTCTGCGCGCTGGGGTTCTGGCTGGCGGGCATGACCCCTTTCGACGCCATCGGCCATAGTTTCTCAACCGTTGCCATCGGCGGATTCTCGACCCACGATGCCAGTATCGGCTATTTCGACAATGCCATGATCGAGGCTATCGCCATCTTCTTTATGGTGGTCTCCGCGGTCAATTTCGCCCTGCACTTCGCGGCCTGGCGCCAGAAGAGCTTGAGGCAGTACTGGCATGATCCCGAATTCAAATTTTATATCGGCATACTGGTGGTCACGACCCTGTTTACCACCGTCGTGCTGCTGCTGAATAACACCTACGAAGGCACCGAAGCACTCCGCAAGGCCGTGTTTGAAGTTGTCTCCATCGCGACCACCACCGGTTATGCCACCGCTGACTTTGCCCTCTGGCCGACGCTGCTGCCCTTCCTGCTGTTTATCGCGGCCTTTGCCGGCGGCTGCGCCGGCTCAACGGGTGGCGGCATGAAGGTGATCCGGATACTGATCATCCTTAAACAGGGGCACCGGGAGGTGAAACGACTGATGCACCCCAATGCCGTTATCCCGATCAAAGTCGGTAACAGCTCCATCTCCGACCGTGTAGTCGAAGCCGTGTGGGGATTCTTCTCGGTCTACCTGATCGTGTTTGTGGTCATGCTGATGGCGCTGCTGGCCACCGGTCTCGATCAGGTCACGGCCTGGACCGCCGTCGGCGCAACCCTGAACAACCTCGGCCCGGGGCTGGGCGGTGTTGCTTCAAACTACGGCGGAATCAACGACACCGCCAAGTGGATCCTCTGCTTCTCCATGCTGCTGGGTCGACTGGAAGTGTTCACCCTGCTCGTGCTGTTCACCCCCATCTTCTGGCGCCGCTAGAAGCGCCTGACCGCATTCGACAAGGTAACGCATAGCCGCCCGATCAGCCGCCGTCTGGCCGGGCGCGAATTACACCGGAGGTTCGATGACACCCGCCACCAATGCCGCCAAGAAAGCAGGAATCCTTTATCAGCTTCACAGCTACAGCCACGATGCAGGCACTGCGGCCTGGGGAGAAGAAGCCGCCCAGGCGCTGGGGCTTGATCCGGCGCGCGTATTCAAGACCTTGCTCGTCAGTCTGAACGGTGATCCCAAGCAGCTGGCAGTCGGCATCGTCCCGGTCTGTACAACGCTCGATCTGAAGTCGATCAGCAGCGTCCTGAAGGCCAAGAAAGCCGCCATGGCTGACCCGGTCCAGGCGCAGCGCGCAACAGGCTACGTGCTGGGCGGTATCAGCCCGCTGGGACAGAAGAAACGCCTGCCGATGGTGCTGGATAGCTCCGCCACGCGCGCGCCGACCCTGCATGTCAGCGCCGGTCGGCGCGGACTGGAGATCGAACTGAGCAGCGCCGATCTCTGTGCATTGACCGGGGCCGTCATGGGCGATATTGCACGGGAGAAATCATCATGAGTCTTGCCGACCAGCTCCGCTGGGACAGCCGTTATAAGCAAGCCACCCAGGCTCCGGCACCGGCGGCGGTTCTGACCGATAACCTACACCTGCTGCCCACCTCCGGTAAGGCTCTCGACCTGGCCTGCGGATTAGGGGGCAACGCACTCTGGCTCGCCGAACGGGGATTGACTGTCGAAGCCTGGGATTGCTCCGCCGTAGCGCTTGAAAAACTGCAACAGATGGCAGGGCAACGTAGTCTGGAAATAACAACCCGTGTCGCAGACCTGGACGACACCCTGCCGGAAGCCGCGAGCTTCGACCTGATCGTAGTCAGCAGTTTTCTTAACCGTACTCTGTGTCCTGCCATCGCCAACGCGCTACGCCCGGGCGGCATACTCGCCTACCAGACCTTCACCCAGGCGCAAGCCGTCAGCGGCCTCGGGGGGCCCAGCAACCCCGCCTTCCTGCTGGCACCGGGGGAACTGCTCTGTTTATTTGCGGACCTGGCACCCTGCGTTTATCGCGAAGAGCGTGACTGCGGCGACCTGCAACAGGGCCTGCGCAACCAGGCTTACCTGCTGGCCACGCGGGGTAGGAACTAGGGACTAAACAGCGACAAGCTACAAGCTACAGGCGCAGTTTAGTTGCTAGCCGCTGCGCAGAAGCGCCCTAGCACCTCGTTCCTTATCCTCAGCCTGTAGGTCGAGTTAGGCGATTAGCCGTAACCCGACGCTATTGGCACCCGGCATTACCTTCACCCCGTCGGGTTACGCTGCGCTAACACGACCTACAACTACCAACGCAGTTTAGTTGCTAGCCGCTTCGCAGAAGCGACCTAGTACCTCGTTCCTAAAGCCCCATCAACGGCACCGATAACACCGCATTTACAGGGAGATAATGTATAATGCGCGGTTTGAATAAATCGACGCTGTCAATACGAATGACAATCCGGTCATTGCCACCCCCCGGCAGTCGCCAACAACACAGATGGTGAATTACGTGAGCAACCCGTCAACACCCGATGTCAGCACATTCCAGGGGCTGATCTTCGCTTTACAGCAGTACTGGGCTAAACAAGGCTGTGTCATTGTCCAGCCTCTGGATATGGAGGTTGGTGCCGGCACGTTTCATCCTGCCACCACCCTGCGCGCAATTGGTCCTGAAAGCTGGAGCGCGGCCTATGTACAACCCTGCCGCCGTCCTACCGACGGTCGCTACGGCGAAAACCCCAACCGTCTGCAGCACTACTACCAGTTCCAGGTAGTGATGAAGCCGTCCCCGGATAATATCCAGGAGCTCTATCTTGATTCGCTGCGCATGCTGGGTGTGGATCCCGCCGTGCACGATATCCGCTTTGTCGAAGACAACTGGGAATCCCCTACGCTGGGTGCCTGGGGTCTTGGCTGGGAAGTCTGGCTGAACGGCATGGAAGTGACTCAGTTTACCTACTTCCAGCAAGTCGGCGGACTGGAGTGTTACCCCGTCACCGGTGAGATCACCTACGGGCTGGAGCGGATCGCCATGTACCTGCAGGGCGTCGACAGCATCTACGACCTGGTCTGGACCGAGAACGCCCAGGGCAAAGTCACTTACGGCGATGTGTTTCACCAGAACGAAGTCGAGATGTCGACCTACAACTTTGAAGAAGCCGATGTGCCCTTCCTGTTTCAGTGCTTTGACACCTACGAGCAAGAGAGCAAGCGCCTGATCGAAAAAGGCCTGGCGCTACCCGCTTACGAAATGGTGATGAAAGCCTCGCACACCTTCAACCTGCTGGATGCACGCCATGCGATCTCGGTTACCGAACGTCAGCGTTACATCCTGCGCGTTCGCACACTGGCCCGCGCGGTCTGCGAAACTTACTACGCTGCACGCAAAGCACTGGGGTTCCCTCTGGCCCCCGAGTCACTTCGTGCAGAACTTTTGGCTGCTGAGGGAGAGAATATCTGATGGCACAGCACGATTTCCTGGTAGAGATTGGTACCGAAGAACTGCCACCCAAAGCACTCAAAAACCTGTCCGACGCATTCGGTAACGGCATCGTTGCCGGCCTGGCGGAAGCGGGATTACCCCACGGCGAAGTGCGTCTGTTTGCCGCTCCACGCCGTCTGGCGGTTCAGATCAGCGCCCTGGCCGAACACCAGCCCGATCAGGAACTGGAGAAGCGCGGCCCCTCGACCAAGGCCCCGGCGAAAGCCGTTGAAGGCTTCGCCCGTTCCTGTGGCGTCGATGTTGAGCGACTGGCAACCCTGGATACCGACAAAGGCCAGTACTACCTATTCCGCGAAACCCGTTCGGGCGAGGCAACCCGCAACCTGCTCGCCGACATCGTCAGCACCTCGCTGGCAGCGCTGCCGATCCCGAAGCGTATGCGCTGGGGTGCCAACAAAGTTGAATTTGTCCGCCCGGTACACTGGTGTGTGATGCTGTTCGGCGACGATATCGTCCCGGCCACCATTCTGGGTCAAAAAACCGACCGTAAAACCTATGGCCATCGCTTCCACTACAACAAACCGATCGAGCTGATCAGCCCCGCCGATTATGAGCGTCTGCTGGAAGAGAACGGCTATGTGATCGCCGACTTCGCCAAGCGCCGTGCCAATATTGCCGAACAGGTTGAGCTGGCAGCAGCCAATCTCGGTGCCCGTGCCGTGATCTCCCCCGACCTGCTCGATGAAGTCACCGGGCTGGTCGAATGGCCAGTGGCGCTGGCCGGACGCTTCGAAGAACGCTTTTTATCCGTTCCCGCTGAAGCGCTGGTCTCTTCGATGAAGGAGCATCAGAAATACTTCCATGTCGTAGACCAGGACGACAAGATCAAGCCCTTCTTCATCACCGTCAGCAATATTGAGAGCATCGATCCGCAGCAGGTTATCGCCGGTAACGAAAAGGTCATTCGCCCGCGTTTGTCCGACGCGGCATTCTTCTACGAAACTGACCGCAAGAAGACCCTCGAATCGCGGGTGGAACAGCTCAAACCTATCGTATTCCAGAACCAGCTCGGCAGTATCTATGACAAGTCGGTGCGTGTTTCCAAGCTGGCCGCCGATATCGCCAAGCGCATCGGAGGCGATGCAGCCCTTGCCGAACGCGCAGGCCTGCTGGCCAAGACCGATCTGGTTTCCGAAATGGTACTCGAGTTCGACGATCTGCAAGGATTGATGGGTTGCTACTACGCACGCAACGACGGCGAGCCGGAAGAGTTGGCGCTGGCCATGAACGAGCAGTACCAGCCACGCTTCGCCGGTGATGCCCTGCCGCAAACCAAAACCGGCGCAGCCGTTGCCATCGCTGACCGACTGGACACACTGACCGGCCTGTTTGGTATTAACCAGCCACCAACAGGCAGTAAAGACCCCTTCGCTTTGCGCCGCGCCACCCTCGGCGTCTTGCGGATCATGGTTGAAAAGCAGCTGGATATCGACCTGCGTGATCTGCTGCGTGTCAGCGCCGAGCAGCACAGCAACCTGCCGGGCCGTGACGACCTTGAAGAACGGGTCCTGACCTTTATGCTGGAACGCTTCCGCGCCTGGTATGAAGAGGAAGGCATTCCGGCAGAAGTGTTCTTGGCGGTGTTTGCCGTCAAACCGACCCGCCCCCTCGATTTCGCTAACCGGGTGCAGGCGGTCAACCGCTTCCGTGCCCGTGCCGAAGCCAGTGCTCTGGCCGCTGCCAACAAGCGTGTTTCAAACATTCTTGCTAAACAGAATTTCCAGGCAGAGGCTGGTAGCGCCGTCGACGCAGGACTTCTGGTCGAAGCAGCAGAATTGGATCTGTTTGCTCAGCTGGGTGCGGTACAAGCCGATGTTGAAGCCTTGTACGCCCAAGCGGCTTACGATGAGGCCTTTGACAAGCTGGCATCCTTGCGCACGGTGGTCGATCGTTTCTTTGACGATGTGATGGTCATGGCCGAAGACGAACAGGTTCGTCGCAACCGCCTGCAGCTGCTCTCACAGCTGCGTAGTTTGTTCCTGCACATAGCAGACATCTCCCTGCTATAACGCTCCGCAGACGCCTCGAGAGAGGATGCAGCTGCAATGTAAAGCCGGTGCTATAATGGCACCGGCTTTTTTTATTCCTAGTATCTGAAGATTAGGGTCACTCCAACAACGGATCACCACAGCGCGTATGAGCAATCGACTGGCTATTCGTAACCGGGATGGCGCCATCACTCAGGACGCGCCCGGTTTAATTCGTCATACTGCTGGCTGGCAGACCACCTCCGCCGGGGTCTGACGACTGCTACCGACCTCGTTCTCAAGGACCGCTGTTTCACGTGAAACATTCAATTCCTCTGCCCATTGTCTACCACCCGCGCTATAGCATCGATTGGCCGGCAGGCCATCGCTTTCCGATGCAGAAATACCGACTGTTATATGAACTACTGTGTAAGGAACAGTTGGTCAGCCGTTATCACCTGCCTAACCTGGCAACGCAAGGCCAGCTTGAGTGTGCGCATGACGCTGCCTATATAGCGCGTTTTTTGAACGGTGAGTTAAGCCTCAGAGAAGAAAAAAAACTTGGCTTTCCCTGGTCAGAGCCTCTCAGGCAGCGAACCCTTGCGGCGGTAGGCGGCACCATACGAACCTGTCATCTGGCGTTGACGCACGGGCTAGCCTGCAACCTGTCGGGTGGTACACACCACGCTAAACACGATAGCGGCGAAGGATTTTGTGTGTTTAATGATATCGCCGTCGCCGCCGTCTGGATGCTACAGAGAAAACGCGTACGGCAAATTCTTATCCTTGACTGCGATGTACACCAGGGCGACGGCACAGCCGATATACTGCGCACGACCACAGGAACCTTTACCTGTTCTATTCACGCGCGAAGAAACTACCCTTTCACTAAAACCCGCAGCGACTTGGATGTCGAAGTAGAAGATGACACCGGCGACAGCGAATACCTGCAACTGTTAACAACCACCCTGATCCGACTGGAACAAAACCCAAAGCCCGATCTGCTTATTTATGATGCAGGCTCCGATGTACACCGTGATGATCGACTGGGCCGGTTGGTGTTAAGTGACGCCGGCATTCAAGCAAGGGATCAGATGGTATTGAATTGGGCCGCGCGGCAAGGCATTCCTGTCGCACTACTTATTGGCGGGGGCTACGATCACGACCACCAGCAACTGGCTCGCCGGCATGCGTTGAGTATCAGAACCGCTAGCGAGCACTTTGCCCTGCGCAACGAAACACAGCAAATCAGCCGCGATAAACGCTTATAACATCTAACGCTATAAGCGCTCGGATTACACGCCGAAACCCACCCACTGCTACATGTTACCAATAGTCATTGGGGGCAGTGAGCAGTCTGACGAACAGCACAACCAGACCACGGCTTCGAGTGTCATTCCAAGTCGTCAGCTATAGCCTTAACTTTCTAATCCCTGCTAACATCCCCGTTATCAAACAGCACCAACACCGGACCAGATACGAGCGCGCCATCATTAACCAATTGGCTAGCCACAGGTAACCAAAGACATGGACAGTGTATTAAGAGATATTATGGAAGGGCTGGCTAACCGTTCCGGGAAGGACTATTTCGATCAGATTGTCCTCCATCTGCAACGGGTCACCGGTGCCGACTATATTTTAATCGCGCGCTTAAATGCCGATATGCAGCGCTGCACGACACTGGCGTTTTGCAAAGCGGGTTCTTTACAGGAAAGTGTTGAATTCAGTCTGCAAGGAACGCCTTACGCCAAAACGATTAGCGACAAATATTGTAGTTACGCGAAAGATGTCGCCAAACAATTCCCGGCAGATGAACAGCTGCAACGACTAGCCATACAAGGCTATACCGGTACCGCACTCATCGGTGCCAACGGCAACCCTTTAGGCGTCATCGCCGGCCTGCATTGCCAGCCAATCGACAATGACGATGCGCTGGATCTGTTTCGTATCTTTTCCGGACGAATCGCCGTCGAGATAGAACGCGCTGAACAGCAGCAACTGCTTGAGGAGTACAATGAAACACTCGAAGCCAGTGTTGCCGCACGGACCAATAAGTTAAAGCAAGCACTCGACAGTCTGAAAACAACACAGGTTCAGATGGTCCAACAGGAAAAGATGGCTTCCATTGGTCAGCTTGCTGCCGGCGTCGCGCATGAAATCAACAACCCCATCGGCTTTATCAAATCCAACCTGTGCAGTATGAACGGCTATACCAAGTCATTATTACAACTGATCGAAAAGATCAGCCAGCACCCGGATCCACATCTGCAGTCCATTGTTACCCCCCTGCTCCAAGATTCCGATTTTGAATACCTGCGTCAGGACCTGCCTGATCTGGTAAGCGAAAGTCTCGACGGCGTCGAACGCGTATCCAAGATTATCCAGTCTCTTAAAAGCTTTTCCCGTATCGATGACAATGAAACCCGCGAGCCCGCCAATATCGAAACGGCGCTGGAAAACTCTATCGCCATTGTTTGGAACGAGCTTAAATACAAGACACAACTGGAGCGGCACTACAGCCCGCTACCCTTGGTCGTGTGTGCGGTTAATCGCATCAGTCAGGTGCTGGTTAACCTGCTTGTGAATGCCGCGCAGGCAATTGCCGACAAAGGCATCATTCAGATTTCCACCCGCCACGCGGGTAACGAAGTACAGATCACCATCAGCGATAACGGCTGCGGTATTCCGGCAGACAAGCTTAAGCGCATCTTCGACCCTTTCTTCACCACCAAGCCCGTTGGCAAAGGGACAGGGCTTGGCTTATCGGTTTCGGCCGGCATCATTCAGGATCACAAAGGTCGTATCGAGGTGCAGAGTGTTGAGGGTGAAGGGACCAGCTTCACCGTGCACCTGCCCGTTGGCAAGGAGTGACCTCCGCGGCGACCTACAAAAATCGCGTTTGCGTACAAGTTTTAGGCCCTATTGTTAGTCTGTAAGCTGGCATCACGTTATTTTTAACTGGTCTTGAATCGTCCAGAATATTCGGATTTATCTTACCGATTACTACACTCTTCTCAGCGGTTCTAGCCATTCAAACGGGACAGAATGCTCTCTGTTTATCCCGCGGTATGCTTGTTCCACGTGAAACATCCTCGACTTACTCGTAGTGGACACGAATAGATGAGTCATTTCTAAGACTGGGCGGGGCAATGAAAACAGATTTCCGCTCTGCTGTGAGAGCTTCGTTACCCGCAACCCGCACATTGAATGCAATGGCCAACTTCTCCTCTGCGATTGCTTGCGCAGGCAGCCTGACAAACAGATCCCGCGCTGTGATACCGAAGGCAGTGATCAGCACAGGTTGGTCGGCACCGATCAACTGCGCTTGAGCAGGAGCCGATAGGCTAATGGTTGCTCGTAGATCCTCCGCGGTTTTATTCAGGATCTTGACCCGATACCGGTTCTGAATAGCGCCGTCACTCTGTAACACATACAACGGCTGGCGATGCTGTATGACCGACAAGGCCATACCATCCAGTGTAGCGAGACCATAAGCCCCTCCGGCGAAAGACACCGCCAAGATACCCAGGTAGACCCAGACGCGGCTACGTGCGTACCAGGGTGGCTCAACATCACCTGACAGCCCGCTTAAAGATGCATAGCGAATCAGACCGCGGGGCCGGCTAATTTTGTCCATAACATGGTCGCAGGCATCCAGACAAAGCCCGCAAGTAATACAGCCCGGTTGCTGGCCCTGACGAATGTCGATGCCGGTAGGACAGACCGCCACACACAGATTGCAATCGATACAATCGCCTTGAGGAACAGGACGATCATGTTTGGAAATACGCTGGCGTGGTTCGCCCCGCTCAATATCGTAGCTCGGCAGTAAGGAATGATTGTCGATCATTACCCCCTGAATGCGCGCGTAAGGACAAAGCCACAAGCAGGTTTGTTCGCGCATAAAACCGGCCAGGCTATAGGTGCCCAGCGTAAAAAGCCCTAGCGTGACCCAGGCTTCCATTGGTAGCGACAACTTGAGTAACCCGCGCCACAGTTCGGAAGAATCCATAAACCAGGCGATGAAACTGACACCGGTTAGCAACGCTATCAATAACCATACCGCGTGCTTGAGCACCTTCCGGCACAGCAATGCCGCAGACCAGGGGTTTGCATCCTGGATTTTTCGTTGCCGTGGCGCGCCTTCCAACTGTTCTTCCAGCCACACATACCAGTCTGTCCACACGGTCTGAAAGCAAAAAAAACCACAAAAAACGCGTCCGGCAATGGCCGTAGCCACTGCCAGCAAGATGGCAAAGAACAATAAAATTGCCGCCAGAATCCAAAGATCCTGTGGCAGTACCGTGAGTCCAAACAGATGAAACTGCTGCGCCGGGAGATCAAACAGCACCGCCTGCCGCCCCTCCCAGTTGAGATATGGCCCCAGAAAAAACACCAACCAGACCGAACTCGTCCACGACTTGATCCTGCGCCACCGGCCCGGCATCCGCTTGGCATAGACTTTGTTTTCACCGGCATTGACAGCCCATTGGCCAGCGTCGGTATAGAGATCATCAAGCTGCTGTACCGGTATTAACTGTTGTTGGGAATCCACTGTCGAGCCCTCGGGGTCAGTCTTTAACTCAGGCGTGTTGGCACGCTCAAGCATTGAGAGTACAGCGTAGTGGCTTGGTGAAAGTGAGGACAGATTCAGATAATGCTTTCTATTTAGGCACAGTTGCGCTGAAATTCACTCTGGACCGGTCGTTAAACCAGGAACTGTATCCATGCCCGATTATCTGTATCTAAAGCTGGTCCGCGAGTTAAGTGAAGAGATTCATAGCGGCCAACGCGCTGTGGGCGAACGAATGCCATCGGTGCGCCAACTCAGCAGCGAACGCGGTGTGTCGAAGTCTACCGTATTGGCGGGTTATGACCGGCTTGAAGCCGATGGCTGGATTGAAGCTCGTCCCCGCTCCGGTTACTTCGTCGCTGCACGCACAACCACATATAGTAACCTGCGCAAACCCGGTCCCAGCCAACCGCAATCTACGCCGCTGCCGGTTACGGCCGGCCAGGTCTTTGTCGATATCATGGAACAGGGCGCCGCCTTCGACCTTATCGCCACAACTGACAGCACTCCGGGTAACGATCATTTACGCCGCTGCCTGGCACGGGCACAACGCCAGCAGAGCAAGGCAGAACAGGTAAATTACGGCGAGCCTGCCGGACTGCTGTCTTTACGCCAGCAGTTGGTTCTACGTGTTGCCCAGGGCGGCAGCCGCGTCTCAGCCGATGAGCTAATCGTGACATCCGGGTGTCAGCACGCCCTGCTACTGGCACTGATGGCGACAACTCAGCGTGGCGACGTGGTGGCCGTTGAGTCACCGGGCTTTTACGGCGTCTTCCAGCTTCTGGAGGCGCTCGGACTAAAAGTTTTGGAATTGCCCAGCTCAGCAGAAACCGGGTTGAGTATCGACGCTCTGGCCCTGGCGCTGCAGCACTGGGATATAAAAACGCTGGTGGTTTCGCCTTGCTTTAGCACGCCCACCGGGGCCAGCATGCCCGATGCGCACAAGCAGCGTCTGCTGGAGCTGACACTGCCCCGCCAGATTAACGTGATCGAGGATGATATCTACGCTGATCTCGGCTTCAGCCACCCGCGGCCACGTACCTTGCACTCTTTTGATAACAGCGGTTCAGTCCTGCTCTGCTCCTCTTTTTCGAAGAGTTTGTCACGCGATCTGCGCCTGGGCTGGATCCTGCCGGGAAAATTTCGCGAACGGGTCAAACAACTGAAACTGCTGACGACACTCGCCAGCAGTCAGGCGCAGCAACGCGGAATCTGCAGTTATCTTGAAGAAGGCGGCTTCGATCGTCACCTGCGTTTACGCCGCCAGCAGCTACAACAGCAATACCACCAGCTATTGGATCTGATCCGGCAACACCTGCCAATGGCACGCAGTTGCAGTCAACCTCAGGGGGGACTGTCTCTTTGGTTAGAACTGCCGGAAACACTTGATACCCTCGAGCGCTATAAAGCTGCACGCGCGCAGGGATTAATTCTGACACCGGGGCGGCTGTTTACCGCCCAGGATCGTTATCGAAATACACTGCGGATAAGTTTTGCTTACCCCTGGACCGATGAACGCATCGACGCAATGAGAAGGCTGGGTAAGCTGCTTTTGAGTGACTAAGGTTGCATGCCGTTACGTTAACGCCCAGCGGCAACTTCCCCAGAAACATTAACGATCGAAACCACTCAATCTAACCAGGACTAGCAGTTCCTCCTTTCGGCTCGTGAGATTTTTTTGCCTGTCAGGCCGCGAAGGAACAGGTGCCAAAAGGACTGGGAACGCAGCAGCCGCGCCTGCTTGTCATAATGTGAATAATCGATACCACCCGCTATGATCCGGGTGCCTTCGGGGTATTGACGCTCATTGCTGTTCATGTGACTTCCTCCTAGTCCCTGTATCCTAGGCGCGCAGTTACGCGCGGACAAAGGACTTAACCTCGCCGGTCACATGAGGTAACCTCATTTGTATGCAATCACGTCTGCCTCTGAATAATCTCAATACCTTTGCTGCCGCGGCCATGCACCTGAGTTTTCAAGCGGCGGCTGAAACCTTGTATGTCACCCCTTCGGCCGTCAGTCACCAAATTCGAAACCTTGAGGCGATACTCGGCTACAAATTGTTTGAGCGGATGGATAAAGGCGTCAGGCTAACGAGCCAGGGAGAACGGCTTTTTGCCGATATACAGCAACCCCTGCGCCAATTGCACGAAGCGAGCCGCAGGGCTGTGCGGGGCTGTGAAGACAACCAGCTGGCCCTGTCCGTGGCGCCCGTGTTTGCCACACGCTGGTTACTGCCGCGCCTGCGTGGCTTCTACAGGAGCCACCCCGAAATAAATTTATCGGTGATTGCGAGCGTCGATATCACGAATTTCAGTTCCGAACCCTTTGATGCCTCTATCCGGATAGGCAAGGGCGAATGGACGGATACGCTGGCCCTGCACTTGTTTAGCCGGGAGATCGTTGCGGTTTGTCATCCAAAACTTCTGCAGCGTAATCAAGGCTCTTTCAGCGCGCAGCAGATCAAGAGCCAGACATTAATCACTAACGCTTACATGCCCGGTATCTGGAATGACTGGTTTAAATCGGCCGGAGTCAGCGTCCCGCAGCGCCTGCAAGGGCTGCAGGTAGAGAGTTCGGCGCATGTCATTGAAGCGATCCGCTCCGGCGATAGTATCGGTTTGCTAGACCTGCGCTTTATCAGTCAGGAGATTGCGTCAGGCCAACTTGTCCTGGCTTGTGAGCATGTTCTGCGCGGGGATGATGGGGGTTATTATCTGACTTATCCGCAGCGTGCAGAGCAGCTACCCGCGTTAGCGTGCTTCAGAGACTGGCTATTAGCGGAAATCGAACACGAGCGTATAGATCCGGACAAGACGGACTAAACAGCGCTGTGCGGGAAAGCTCGATACTGCGCCAAAACATCATCATCACCGTCGCCGCGGCGCTGAATGACTTCGTGATAAGCCCACGACGCCGGGCCCGGCTCAATCAGACCCTGTGCTAGAAATAACCGCCGCGCAAAAAAAAACGCTGTCATAGACAGCGCTTTTTTCGGGCAGATCGTCCGGTTACGGACAGGCGTGCTAACTCGGTATCAGATATCGAGGTTCGACACGTTCAGTGCGTTAGTCTCGATAAAGTCCCGGCGGGGCTCTACTTCGTCGCCCATGAGCGTCGTAAACATCTGATCGGCGGCAATGGCATCCTCGATAGTAACCCGCAGCATGCGGCGTGCATCGGGATCCATGGTGGTTTCCCACAGCTGCTCAGGGTTCATCTCGCCCAACCCCTTATAGCGCTGAATGTAATAGCCGCGTTTGGCCTGCGCCATCAACCAGTCGAGCCCTTCTTCGAATTCCTCGATCGGTTTAGTGCGCTCGCCACGCTGGATAAAGGCCCCCTCCTCCAGCAAACCGGTCAGTGTTTCACCGAGACCGGTCAAAGCCCGGTATTCGGCAGAACTGAAGAAATCGTGACCCAGCGTGTAGACTCGCGGCACGCCATGCGCGATCACGGTGATCTGCGGCAGCGTTAAACCACGCTCGGTATCGACGGTGACCCCGCTTTCAAAGGTCGTGGAACGGCTGCGGACCACATCGATTGAGGCAACCAGATTACGCGTCCACTCGTTGACCTTGCTGCGATCACGAAGATCTTCTTCGTTCAGTCTCGGCGCGTGGATAATCTGCTGCAGGACATCTTCCGGATAGATCCGGGAGATTCGCTTGATCAGTCTCTGAACGCTGCGGTATTCATTGATCAGCGTTTCAAGCGCAGTCCCACTGATTGTCGGCGCGGTAGGATTTACAAACAGCTTGGCGTCGTTGATCGCGGCTTC
>JBFGYY010000028.1:0-14408 GCA_041587095.1 Motiliproteus sp.
GCTTCTCGCTCTTCTTTACCCAATGCCGCCAGATACGCGCGTCCGGCCGATGAGGTGGCCATCGGTAATCGCGATCCGACATCCATACGCAGAGACTGCGCTACATCACCACGACAGTTCTCGACGTAGATCATGCTAAGACGCTCGCTTGTCATCAGTCCGACCGACGCCTGAGTCCGCTTGGACAGTTCATCCATCAACGGCTTGGCTATCTGACGCGCCCGCAGATTATGGACATAATTATAACCCAGGGTTAAGACACCGGAATCGAGTTCATACTTCTCTAGCCGTGGATTGTAGGCCAGATAACCCTGCTGCATCAGGGTGTAAGTCATCCGTGAGACCGTCGGCTTGGGCAACCCGGTAATCGCCGCGATCTGCTGATTCCCCAACACCCCGCCTTTTTGACCGAAGGCCCGCAACACAGCCAAGCCCCGGTGCAGTGCCTCGACAAACTTGCGGTCTTTCGGCACAGCCAAGCTGTTTTCATCAGCAAGAGTTGCATCCAGGGCCACAGTTGCATGCTGGTTAATGGCGTTATCCTGACCAATGCTTTTATCCACTCCAACGACTTCCGAGTGATCACCCATAGCGCTCTCCCTTACTCCGTTCACAAACAACCCCAAGGCGCACCGCAGCTACGCCGATTTTTTACCGCTTGGCAGTGCGCGTTGACGTGCTGCCTGCGATTCGGGGGTCAGCAACATCTGACCAAATAACGGAAACTCTTCAGCAAAGCGATCAAGCACCGCCTGATGCTGCGATTTCTTTAACAACCGCTTAGTCTGCATCATCGCCTCGGCCGGCTTTTGAGCTAGCTTGACCGCCTGCTCGAAGGCGAAACTCAGCAACTCTTCGGCAGCGAGGATGCGCGTGACGATACCCGCTTCGATAGCGGTCTGGGCGCTAAAAAAGTCACCTAACAACAACAGTTCCGCCGCCAGCCGATGGCCTGCGATCTCGGGCAGGATCAGGCTTGAACCCGCCTCTGGACAGACAGCAAGATTGATAAAAGGCATTCGAAAGCGCGCATCAGGTGCGGCATAAACCAGATCGCAATGCAGCAGCAGCGTGGTACCGATACCTACCGCTAGGCCTGAGACGGCCACCACCACGGGAATTTTGCAATGATGCATAGTTTCCAGCAACAGCCTACCAGCGGATGGCGCATTCGGATCACGGTTTTCAAAATCCGCCAGGTCGTTGCCTGAGGTGAAGCAAGCTTCGCTACCCTGTAACAGGATCGCCTTGATCTCGGGGTCTTGTTCGGCCGCCTCGAACGCCTGTCGCAGTGCGGCATACATCGCCTTATTGAGGGCGTTTTTCTTTTCCGGTCGGTTAAGCGCGATCTGCATCACGCCCTGACTGCGGGTAACGATAACTTGCTCTAAATGTGACATAGGTTCAGCTCTACTCAATGGCGAAAGACGGTGATGTAGCCCCAGGGGCTTCTACTTATTAACGCTCGTTACAGCCGTGACATTGCACTCATTCGCGCAAACGCGGCGTTGGCCTCATTTTCGAGCGCGGCGACGATATCGGCCAGAGGCTCAAGCTTCTTGACAAAGGCCAGCGCATGCCCGGCTGACAATACCCCCCGACGGCAATCCCCGGTGACATAAGCCTCACGGCCAATCTTCCCGGCGATGAAGGGCAGCAAGTCATGAATCGTCACACCCTTCATCTCCGCCTCGGTCGCCTGGACTAGCGCGGTGGTCTCATTGCTGAGAGCACGGACGGTATTACGGATGCTCGACATGATCAGTGCGGTGTCAGATTCTGTGGCCTCAACCAAGCGCTGTTTATAATCCACATGGGCCCAGATCTCCTCGGCGACCAGAAACTTGGTGCCCACCACCACCCCTGTCGCCCCCATCGCCATTGCGGCGGCGATTTGGGAACCGTGACCGACGCCACCACCGATCAGGTAGGGAATTTCCAATTTTTCCAACGCCATGGCGGCGTTGACGAAACTACCGATCATCTCCATGCCAGGGTGGCCACCGCATTCGGCACCGACGATTGAGACAGCATCGACACCGATCTGCTGGGCTTTCAGGGCGTACTTGACGGCCGGCACCTTGTGCAGCACCTTGACACCCGCTGCTTTCAGCATCGGCAAATAGGCTTCGGGGTTACGACCCGAGGTTTCTACAATCTTGACGCCCTCGTCGATGATGATTTGAAACACCTCAACGGTTTTCTCCCCCGGCACCAATTTGGGCAGCATGGAGACATTGACACCGAAAGGCGCACCGTCGGCCAGTTCACGACACTTACGGATCTCTGCACGCAGATCCTTTTCATCGGGAAAGGTCGCGGCGGTGATAAAGCCCAAAATCCCTGCTCGAGCGGCGGCCGCAACATAATTGGCATCTGACAGCCACATTAACCCACCAGCAACGATGGGCAGCCGAGTGCCAAATAGGGCCTTAAAATCCTGTTGGGATTGATGGCTAGCGTTCAACATTAGGTGTCTCCTGGTGTGGACGTCGGCGCGCTAGACTTGCTCAGCGGCCCATTGAGACAGAGTTTTGTCCGCCTTCACCAACTCTTCGAGTAGCGTTGCAGGGGTCCAGTACTGCGCACCGTGCAATTCACGGAATCGACAAATACGGTCGTAGACCGCTTTCAGCCCCAGCGTATCGGCGTAGAACATCGGGCCACCGCGATACACTGGGAAGCCATAACCGAACATAAACACCACATCGATATCACTCGGACGCTGGGCGATACCCTCTTCCAGGATTTTGAAGCCTTCGTTGATCCAAGCGAAGCTCAACCGACAGAGGATCTCTTCATCACTGACAACACCGCGGGTGACGCCATATTTTTTGGCCTGGGCTTCGATCACCTCCAGCACCACCGGATCAGAGCTGCGGGCGCGGGTCGCCGAATCATACTGGTAATATCCCGCCCCTGTTTTCTGTCCCAGGCGCCCCATCTCGGCCAGCGTATCGGAGATACTGTAGGTCTTGGGTTCGTCCTTCTCCGCATCAGGGAGCGCCTGACGCGCCTTGTAACCGATATCGATGCCAGCGAGATCAGCCACCGCCAGCGGTCCCATCGCCATCCCCCAATCGACCATTACCTTATCGATCTGCTCGGGAGTCGCGCCTTCGAGCATGCACAACTGGGCTTCGCGGCCGTATTGACGATGCATCCTGTTGCCGATAAAGCCGTAGCAGACGCGTGACAGCGCCGGCACCTTATTGATCATCTTGGCCATCGCCATCGCGCTGGCCAGCACCTCATCGGAGGTCTTGTCAGCACGAATGATCTCCAGCAGTTTCATCACGTTAGCAGGGCTAAAGAAGTGCAGCCCGATAACATCCTGCGGCCGACTGGTCGCCGCGGCAATGGCATCAACATCTAGGTAAGAGGTATTAGAGGCCAGGATAGCACCGGGCTTACACACGGCGTCGAGTTTGGTGAACACCTCCTTCTTGATCTCGAGGTTTTCAAATACCGCCTCGATCACCATATCCACGTCGGCCAGATCATCGTAATTAGTGCTACCGGTAACCAGCGCTTGACGCGCGGCTGCATCGGCTGCGGACATCTTGCCCTTGTTGACGGTGATGGCGTAGTTCTTGGCGATAATATCCAGACCACGCTGCAACGCCTCGTCGTTGATCTC
Organism: Motiliproteus sp.; assembly: GCA_041587095.1. Classification (GTDB taxonomy): domain Bacteria; phylum Pseudomonadota; class Gammaproteobacteria; order Pseudomonadales; family Balneatricaceae; genus Motiliproteus. Next base: position 3,641 of record JBFGYY010000028.1, read on the forward strand.
CAGCAAAGTCACCGGAATACCGACATTGACGAAGTTCATGGCGATACCTCCGCCCATGGTGCCACCGCCGATGATACCGATCGATTTGATCGGCCGGGTGGGCGCATCCTTGGGCAGGCCCTTAATCTTGGCGGACTCGCGCTCGGCAAAAAACTTATGCCGCATAGCCGCCGACTGCGTGGAGTCGCGACACTCGAGAAACAACTCCCGCTCGCGTTTGAGGCCTTCGACCATCGGCAGGTTAACCGCCGCTTCAACACAGGAGACGATATTCTGCGGAGCCAGCTGACCGCGAGTCCGCTTGGACAGTTTGGCCCGGTAAGCGTCGAAAAAACCCGCGGGGATCGATGCCGGATCGATACTGATGTCGCGAACCCGCTTGAGCTCGGCGTTATCGGCCACCAGGGCGTTGGCGAATGCAAGGGCACCCTGCAGCAGATCACCCTCGAACACCTTATCGACCAGCCCCATAGCCAATGCTGCCGCGGCTGACACCGGATTACCGGAGGTGATCAGGTCCAACGCCGCCTCAACCCCTGCCAGACGCGGGGTACGCTGGGTACCCCCGGCACCCGGCAGCAGCCCCAGATTTACCTCGGGCAACCCCACCTTGGCGGAGGTCAGGGCACAACGGTAGTGACAGGCCAGCGCGGTTTCAAAACCACCACCCAGAGCCGAGCCGTGAAGCGCGGCAATGACCGGCTTAGTAGAGTCTTCGATAGCATCCAATAGCTCGGGCAGCGACGGGGCCTTGGGCGGCTTGCCAAATTCACTGATATCCGCACCGGCAATAAAGGTACGTCCGGCACAGATAATAATTAACGCCTTAGATGCATCGCTTTGGGCAGCGTCAACAGTGCCTTTCAACCCTTCACGCACGGGTTGAGACAGGGCATTGACCGGCGGGTGATTAATGGTGATAACACCGATATCACCCTGAAGCTCGTAACTGACAACAGACATGCACAGATCCTCGATAATAAAGTGGCTTAAACGCGCTCGATCACGACCGCGATACCTTGGCCGATGCCGATGCACATGGTGGCAAGCGCATAACGGCCACCCGTACGTTCAAGCTGGCGTAATGCGGTCAAGACGATCCGCGCGCCACTGGCCCCCAGCGGGTGACCGATAGCGATGGCACCGCCATTGGGGTTAACGCGAGAATCATCAAAGTCGATCTCCAGCAGCTTCAAACAGCCCAGGGCCTGCACGGCAAAGGCTTCGTTAAATTCCAACACATCCATATCGGCGAGGGTCAAACCGGCACGCTCCAGCGCCTTCTTGGTCGCAGGTACCGGACCCAATCCCATCACCCGCGGTTCAACACCGGCAATAGCACCGGCCAGGATGCGACCACGAGGCTTGATACCCGCTGTTATACCCACCCGCTCGTTACCGATAATCAGTGCTGAAGCACCGTCGTTAATGCCCGACGCGTTGCCCGCGGTGACGACACCGCCGTCATAGAGCGCACGCAACTTCTGCAGTACCGCCATATCGGTAGACGGACGCGGATGCTCATCGGCGGCAACGATCAAGGCCGGTTTTTTGCGCCCCTGAGACACAGCAATGGGAATGATCTCTTCGGTGAAATAGCCGGCGACCCGCGCCGCTTCGTATTTGGCTTGTGAGGCGGCAGCAAATAGATCGCACTCCTCACGCCCTATGCCCAGATCAGCGGCAATATTGTCGGCGGTTTCCGGCATGGAATGGCCGCCAAACTGACTGATGATGCTGGGGTTGGTAAAACGCGCCCCCATGGTGGTATCGGCCAGTTCCTGACCCCGATCAAAGGCGCTAGTCGCCTTGGACAGCACCAGCGGTGCGCGACTCATAGATTCAACCCCGCAGGCCACGAACAACTCACCTTCGTCGCAACGGACACCCCGGGCGGCATCCAGGGTCGAAGACAGGCTCGAGCCGCACAACCGGTTAACCGTCAAACCGCCCGTTTCAATCGGCAGACCTGCTAGCAGACCGGCAAAACGGGCCACGTTACGGCTATCTTCGCCGGCCTGATTGGTGCTGCCGGCAATCACATCTTCATAAAGCCGGGCATCAAAAGCGTTGCGCTCGACCAGAGTTTTTATCACCTGCGCCAGCAAATCATCTGGACGAATAGGTGAGAGTACACCGCCGTGACGACCAAAGGCGCTGCGGCCACCATCATAGATATAAGCTCTGGACATTCGACTCTCCTGATACCGATTAGTTTATTCTGCTATGCGGAACTCACTTCCAATATAATCACATTTTATTGAATTTACAACTCTGGGGTTTTAACTCACCCTACCTTATTGCGTCATTCCTAGGCTGATGGGCTAAAGACCTTCTGCTTACGCCAAGTGATATGCCCTAGATGAGGGCCTCTGTGAACCCACAGCAAGAACCCGTCACCGATACACGGTGAACCCACAACAAACCTATGCCAGCCCGCCATTAACATAGCGTTCGCGCTAGACATAATGACAAAACAAGCCACCCCGAGGATATCACATCATCACGCTAGCGATTCCACTTAGCGGAATAGTATTTTATTATTTTACTTGTCTGACGAAAACAAGCTAATATAAATCAAAATAACAAAACCTATTCTTGTGAAAACACAGATCAAGACAAACTTCACTGGCGGGAGCATACGATGATCAATGGCCATGAAATCATGATGGGGCGCACAGCCAATGAGGTTGTAGCCAACCTACCAACACGGGTTAGCCACAGGGTTTGGCAGTGGATTAATGACTCCCCCGATGCGATAGCCCTGCAGGAAGCGGCGCGCAGCTGGACATATGCTGATCTGGGGCTAGCCGTCAACGACGCGCGGCAACACCTAATCGACCATCAGGTCCGAGGCGGTGATCGTCTAATTCTGGTCTGTGAGAACGCCTGCGTACTGGCCGCCTTTGTGCTGGCCGCCAGCGACCTTGATGCCTGGGTAGTGCCCGTCAATGCCCGAATGTCAGACACAGAACTCGATGCCATTCTGGACGACTGCCAACCCCGCCATGTGATCTACACCGTAGAAGCCTCAAGCGATGCCAGAAAGCACGCTGAACAACGCTCAGCCACCTTTAACCAACACCCGCTGTTGGGAGAGTTTGCCTATGGCGGCACACTGGATTCCACCCCGGAACCGGTGTGTCAGAGAGGTCAGGATCAGATTTTTGCGATGATCTATACCTCAGGCACCACCGGAAAACCCAAGGGTGTCATGCTGACCCACAATAACGTCGCCTTCGTCGCTTCCATATCTGCTGCAAACAGATGCCTAGGTCCAGCCAGTCGGGTATACAGCGTATTACCGATGTCCCATGCTTTCGGCCTGACTTCAGCCTGTATGGCCGGCATGATGACCGGAGCAACAACCTATCTCGAGCCTCGGTTTAACCCAGAAGTCTGCCTCAACACCTTGCTCGAGCAGAAGATCACTATGCTGATGGGCGTGCCGCCGATGTATTCCGCGCTGATCGAGGCGATCAAAACCCGGGGACTGCGTCCGAGTAACCTGAGCCTGAGCTATCTCTCTGTCGGCGGAGCACCGCTGGACCCGGAAACCAAGAGCAGCACCGAGTCTTTTTTCGGACTGCCGCTGCATAACGGTTTCGGGTTAACCGAAACCAGTCCGACGATCTCCCAAGTGCGCTTCAACGAAGGGCTGAAAGACTGTTCCTGCGGTCGCCCCAATCCCGGCGTCGAAGTCCGGTTGGTCAAGGCCGATGGCAGTGATGCAGCCATCGGAGAGATCGGCGAACTCTGGACCCGCGGGCCACATGTAATGAAGGGCTATTTCCGCAAGCCGGAGTTAACCCAGAAAGTGCTCAATGCCGAAGGCTGGTTTAATACCGAAGATCTGGCGCTACAGGATGCCGCGGGCAATCTTACCATCGCCGGCAGAACCAAGGAGCTGATTGTGCGCTCAGGGTTCAACGTCTATCCAGCCGAGATTGAAGCGGTCCTCAACGCCCACCCGCTGATCACCCAGTCAGCGGTCATCGGCATCAGCCGTCAGGGTGACGAGGAGGTGTTGGCCTATGTACAGGCCATGCCCGGGGCCGCGATCAGCGAAGAAGACCTCCATGCCTACTGCAAAGAAAAACTGACCGGTTATAAACGCCCCTCCAAGATAACCCTGATGGACGCGTTGCCCGCCAGTAACACCGGCAAACTGCTGAAAGCCCGGCTGAAAGAGATGGCCAGATTGAGCATCCAACAGTCATAAAGCGGCCATTAATTAGCCATTCTTTCGTTGTAGCCTGCGGCTTGCCACTTTAGTAAGAAAGAATAACTAGGAGTGATAATTTGGACACTGTATTAGAGATATCCAACCATATTATTGAACACCCGGTTCGCTGGGGTGACATGGATGCACTCGAACATGTCAATAACACGGTTTACTTCCGTTATCTTGAAGAAGCTAGGATCAACTACTTTATAGATTCTGGTATTAGAAGCGTGGTGAATGAGTTAGGCATCGGTTTTATTTTGTCTTACATCGATTGTAAATTTAAGTTCCCCGTCACCTACCCAGACACTATTCGTATCGAAACACGAGTCACAGAACAGCAGGCGGACAGATTCACTCTCCATCAAACAATTTATAGCAAAAAACACTCGATGATAGCCGCCGAAGGTACCAGTACTCTTGTGTCATACGACCACCAGAAAAAACAGAAGGCTGAGCTTCCCGCTGCGGCAATAAAAATATTATCTAACGGACATGAGAATTCACAACATTAAGGAAACAAAAGCCAGGTTGTTGATTCCTTAGTTTATGAATCATGATTGCCATTCACTCATAAAACGATCGACCACCTCTATCCAGCCAACAGGACAGCAGAACCGATGAACAGGCCCTCTTCAACCCTCTCCGCCCTGTTACTGCTGCTGGTGATGACCGCCACCATCTCCTACAAGTTATGGGGGGGAGTCATGCCACTGGTCGTCGCCAGTGTAACCCTGCTGGCCTTTTTGCTACTACAGTGGCGATCGATCAACACCACGGGCAAAGTGATGTTAGGCGTGGCACTGGTCTCGCTATGCCTGTTGAACTGGAGCGCCAGTCCCCTGCAGATCGCCACATCCGCATTTTCCAGGAGCAGTTTTTTCGCCACCTTTCTAGTGTCTCTGTGCTTTCTAAGACTGGCGGCCAAACACTCGCTGATGGTCAAACGTTGCGGCAAGCTGGTGGTCAACCAGCCACCCGCGCTACGCTATGGGGTTATCTCCTATGCGGGGACCCTGTTTGGCACGGTATTGAGCTTCGGTGTGGTCCACCTGATCGGCCAGATCATCGACAAGGGCAACAGCCTGGATGCGGCGGGCGGTAGCGTCCGAATACAGAACATTCGTCGGCAACGCATGAGTCTGGCGCTGCATCGTGGTTTTTCGGTACTGCCCCTGGCCTCCCCTTTTTCTATCACCATGGCATTAATGCTGGCCACGATTCCCGGCCTTGAATGGCAATCACTGCTGCCCATGGGGCTGACAACAGCCGTGATGCTGATTGGGCTCGGATGGGGGTTCGATTATTTCAACAACCCCAAGCTGGCTCCCATTGATGCCCAATATCGAGGCCCAGACCTGAGTTGGCTCCCTGCACTGCAATTTGCCGGACTGATTCTGGCTATCTTCAGCGTGGCCGCGCTGCTAGCACAGATGACGATCCTAAGTCTGCCACTGGCCATTTTGATGATCAGCCCTGTCGTTGGAATACTCTGGTTAACCTGGGGACGCCGCACTGCGGACACCTCCGTTGCATGCCGGCGGACCACACATATCCTCAGACAGCAACTCCCCGCGGAGCTTAATGGCCTGCGTTCAGAGATAGCAATTCTGAGCGGGGCCAGTTTTATCGGTGTAATCATCGCCGACCTGATCCCTCAGCAGCAGCTGGTACAGCTGGTGCAAACGCTGGGCCTAACCAGCGCTCCGCTGGCGATTGTTGCCTGCGCGCTAATCCCCCTGTTTGCGCTCACCGGTATAGGGCCGATCGTGACCGTCACCGTGATTGCCTCGACCCTAAGCAGCACAACCGCCTTCCAACTGCCGCCGGAACTGCTGGCGATTGGACTGATGTCAGGCTGGGCGCTGGCCATGAACTCGTCCCCGATATCGCTTTCCGCACTGATGGTCAGCAATACCACCGGATGCTCAACCCGAGACCTGACCCTAAATTGGAACGGCCGGTACTCTTTGGTCAGCTTTGTCTGTATCAGCCTGTGGCTGCTACTGCTAAGTACAACGCTGACTCTGTAGGCATACAGAGAGAAGCAACATACTGAGTATAAATAGTTCGAGCACCAAACAGGCTGCCTTGACCACTAGGTAACCCTGGTGTGACTTCAACTAAAGAGGTACGACAATGAATGCCTGGAAGCACAAACCCCAACCCCCGTTTAACGATCATCTGGGAGTGAAGATTGACGAGTGGCAGGAGGGTCGGGTGCAGTTAAGCGTCAACATCCAGCCGGAACATTGCAATAGCCAGAACTCCCCCCACGGCGGTTTCGTTTGTACCCTGATCGATATCGCCGGCGCCTTGGCTGGGGTCTACTGTCCCTACCCTGATCGTCGGCGCCAGGCTTCAACCCTTTCCCTTAATACCAGTTTTACCGGCCTGCCAAAAACCAAAACCCTGAAAGTCATCGGTCAGGTCACCAGTCGCGGCAGAAAGATGTATTACTCCACGGTCGAGGTGAGCGATACCCAAGGAACGGTGATTGCCACAGGGCAGATGGTTTTACGCTATAGAGGGGGCAGCGAAACCCTGGAGGGTTTACCTATGACACCAGAGACGGCGGCTGACTAACGCTTATCCATAAGCACAGAGAACCACTGCAATACATCGCGTCTCTCATACATCTATATATCAAAGTTTTATATTCTGATAGAGCCCCTGTCCCGGCACATGCCATACCTGATTACCCACAAAGGATGCGGCAGTGTAGATGCTCGCTGCCCCAAAGGAGCATGGCTCCCGTGAATCAGGACGGTTTTGTAGGAGCAGGACTCCCAGCGATCTCGTCATTTTTTAGTGCAGCAACAGCTAAAGGATCGCCCGCAGGCAGGCTCCCAGGGTGCGATCTGTTGGATCGCTAACCAGCTAGCGCATATAGAGTCCTAAGGGGTCTTGATCCGCTGCAGTCTCTGCCTCCCCGAGGGACTATCTGCCTTTACGGTAGCGGCTTCCTTTAGCAGGCGGATCGTTAGGCGCACCGGCAAAACATTGCGCCAAGGCCATCCAGCGCTCGGCAACCGGACCTACCAGATTGAGGGAGGTGTCGGCAGTGTTTCGGGTCTGGGTGACGACTTGACAGAATTCAACTGCACTACCCTCAACCTTGTTTCCCTGATCAGCTTCATTCCATTCCCAGACAGCCCCGGAAGGTGCCGTCAGGCGGACGTAGGGCTTCTCGGCCGGGGGGGATTGTTTTCGATTGATAAAAGCCCAGCCGAACGTATTGACCCCCATGATCGCAATGCTTTGTAAGCGGTCCGTATCAACCCGTTCAACGCCAAGGGCATCATAGATCGCCTGCGCGTGCGCCCAGGTTTCCATCAACCGCGCTGAAATACTGGAGCGAACGCTCATCTCGGGACCGGCCCATTTAACCCGCATCTTAGGGTTGGCTTGGGCAAATGACTCGGTCATTTCCAGATAAAAGTCACGCCACAAATTAAGCAACGCCCGTCCCTTAATAGTGCCAAGCCATAGACCCGTAACCTCGCGCATGGTTTTACCTGCATCTCTGGCGCCTTTCATGGCAGCGAATTCTCGAGCGAAGCACTCCTGATCCTGCAAGGAGAGCAGAGCTAGGTAATTATAGTGATATAGATGGGCCAGAATATCGTTGAACGTCCAGCCTTTGAATTGCGTCTGGGTATCAAACAGCTCCTCCTTTAACGGCACCAGGCATTCGTAAAGGGCCTCACTCTCATCAAGAAAATCATAAGCTTGTTGTAACATCTTGGCGCACTCCAAAGTTCAGCAGCCGATCCAGGACATAGCCGTGGGGGACATCACGTTCCCTTCGCGCGCACAGTTGAATAATCCAAATCGGTTAATCGCTGGCAACCATTTTTATGGCTTTAACCGCAGCCCACTGGTTGATCTGAGCATCCGAATAACCCAGCTCCGACAAAAGCTCTTGCGTGTGTTCGCCAATGACGGGGCTCTGCGCTCGAGAATCGCCAGCAACAAAGGGCGCAAAACCGGGCGCATGCACTAACGGAATCTGACCTAGACCTGCATGATCGATCCAGGCAAAGCTCCCCCCTGCGGTCGCATGTTTATCTTCCAGAAACTCGGTGTAGGTGTTAACCGGGCTGTTCATCACCCCGGCCTCGGTCAGCCCCTGTGCCCAGTATGCGGTAGAATTTTTCTCAAACTCGATCCCAATCACTTTCATCAACTCATCCCGATTTGCCACCCGTTTTTCTCGCGTGTTAAATCGCAGGTCAGTTGCCAGATCATCACGACCGAGCACCGTACAAAGGGATGCGTAATGGTGTTCGCGCATGGCGGTTATTGCGATATAGCCATCCGTCGTTTTCATATTGCCGACAGGGACATACAGAGGAGCGCCGGTTTGTCCATCCTGGAGATGGTGCTCAATAATTTTAGCCCCCTGAAAAGCCGCCGCCGCCTGCATCATATTACAATCGATATAGCCCCCTTTGCCCCGAAGACCACGGGCCAATAACGCTTTAAGCAAACTTTGGGAAGCATAGAGACCCGTTATAAAGTCAATCGCCACCATGCCCGTTTTAGTGGGGGCACCATTCTGATCTTTGGTAATGGACATCCAACCCGAAAACGCCTGGATCACGGTATCGGTCGTGGGAAGTGTCGAGTAAAGCCCCTGCTGACCAAAACCAGAAACCGAGAGATAAATAACATTGCGGTTGCGCGTCACTACCGAAGGATAGTCCAAGCCGAATTTAGCCATGACTCCCGGGCGGAACGACTCAATAATGACATCGGCCTCATCTACCAGATTTTGAGCAATCTTAAGGCCCGCTTCGGATTTTAGATCCAAGGCGATGGATTTTTTGCCCAAATTGCACGCAACCGCGTGAGAACTCAGGTCTCCATACATCTGGCCCAGCGTCCTGCACCAATCCCCTTCCAGAGGTTCAACCTTGATCACGGTTGCTCCAGATTGCGCCAGCGTCAGGCCTGAATAGGGACCTGCAATGCCCTGACTAAAATCGACAACCTTTAAACCTTCAAGCGGCTGCATTTCACTCATACTTAACCCACCCCTAATAACGACAGTGTAATCTTAATTATACATATCACATACCGCAATGCGAAACTTAATTCTGCTTTATACTCTGCTGTACATTTTTAATCCGATGATCTCAACAAGCAAAATACCGAGCCACTTTGACCGACAAGCCATTAGACGCTAACGGATGAGTCTGGGCAGTCTCGAACAAAAACAGCCGAGCCCAGGAGTCGGGATATGAGTTTAATGAGGAAGGTAGAGGCTCTATTGAGCTGATGGACAAATAGGATCTATACCTCTTTATCTGTACCCCTAATGTCTGCCGCAGCTGGTGAAACTGCTTGAGGTTCAGAGGCTCGCATTGGTTGAAGAGCAATGCTGACCCATCCTTGCGTCACTTATTAATCAGCGGGGTTAATAACAGCCGACCCCGTGTGACCCCGACCCCTGAGAACCTAAAACGCAGGGGTATTGCTCAGCAGCGAACAGCAAGGCTACGCCGAGTTAACCGACCGACCTCAATGCGGGAATAGCGCAGGCCGCACCCCGGAATTACCGATCTTTGCGCAGGCGCATCAGCCCTTCCTGTGCGGTACTGGCAACCAGTCGGCCATCCTGGGTGAAAAATTTGCCGTAATTCAGGCCACGGGCATTGCCCGTCCAGCTGCTTTCCAAGTGATAGTAGAGCCACTCATCGGCACGAAAACTGTCGTGAAACCAGATGCTGTGGTCCAGGCTGGCGGGTTGCATCCCCGGTGAAAAAACTGACAGGGCATGGGGTCGCAACGAGGCGCCGTACAAATACAGATCAGAAAAATACGCCAGCATCGACTGATGAATAGCAGGCCGGTCGTGCAATGGGCCTCGAGTGCGTAGCCAGACACCTGTTTGCGGCGATTGGGACTCGGGGGCAAACCAATCGACGGGAGAGGTATGACGAATATCCAACGGTTGAAAGGTAATTTTCTTATCGGGGTTGGCGATCACAACCCTATGGTGATTCCAGCGCTCGCTTTCATCGACCAGTGCCGCAGGCGGGAGCGTTTCAGGCATGCTGACTTGGAAATTGTGGCCCTCTTCCTTGGCCTGGAATGAGAGCGAGGTGATAAATATGGGGCTGTCGTTTTGAGAGGCTACCACCCGTCGGGTATTAAAACTGCCGCCATCACGGATATTTTCTACGCGAAAGATCACCGGCAGTTCAGGCTTGCCCAAACGAATAAAATAGCCATGGGAAGAGTGCACAATCCGATCTTCAGGAACGGTATTCAGCGCCGCGCTCAGTGCCTGCGCCAGGATTTGACCACCAAAAATCTGATTAAGTAGCACCGGGACACTGTCCCCCGCGAATGTACTCTCATCAATTTTCCGCAGGTTAATAATTTCAATCAACGTTTGTAGGTCGTCAGACATCAGTACCTCTTCGTATCTCAATAAAGCGCGCTAAAAACCACCGGGATAAGATGACAAACATTGAACTAAACTACGCCTGTACATCCTAAAAAAACAGAGACCAACGAGTAGCCGAAAAACCC
>JBFGYY010000029.1:0-14165 GCA_041587095.1 Motiliproteus sp.
GCCGGACAATTATCCAAAAAACGGAAGTTTATAGACGGTGGGTAAGGCCGATATCGCGCGTTTTTGATGGGTATGCTGCTAGCAGATAGACCGCACGCGTGCGTTGGTGCCCACTTATCGTCAGCACGGCCGTGCACCGATACCCCGTGAAGCCTTTGATCTGCAGCTGCGGCTTGTCAGTGCACGGGAATAGACCTGAACAGAGCGCTCTGGCTCGCTCTGGTCACCTGCGTATGCCGCCGGGACGGCGCTCCATCGCTCCTTAAACTAACAGTCTACGGCTACCGTCTGTCAGATGTGTGTAGGGTCAGCTGATACCGGAGCTAGCGTTAGTGTGACATGCCTGTTTGTTTTGGCTGGCCAGCCCGAGCCGGGCAACGTTGTGATTATAAATCACCCCTGCATACCCTGTTGAAGCCAGGCATTATTATCGGCGCTACTTAATATAATGGTCACGTACGCGGTGTTACCGTCAGGCAAACGGTCTTTGTTAAACGCCAGCGAAAATTCTTTATGCTTCAGCGTCGTCGAATCAGCGACTTCAACATAGCCTTCTTCGTCAAGTCGCAACAACATTTCCGAAAATGCAGAGAGTGTCTGGCAGTGCATAACACGAACATTAGCCATAGGATCCTTCTTACAGCACTGAGTGACTAACCGGCACCCCTAGCGACTCAATGAGCCGGTACGCTGTTTATCTATTTCTCATTCCTTGATTGTAGTTGAAACCACTACGCCTTAGGGGTGATTTTAACGACAATAATGAGTATTTGTCATGCGTTTTGTGTCTCTGCGAGAGGGGGGGATGCGAAAGTAGAATATGGCTGGAGCAACGCAAGCACTGCATCATCATTAGTATTACCACTGTGGCAATTTTTGCGTGGCTATTTCGTTGTAGCTATTCTCTGTTATTAACGCGCGCGAAAGTTAGCCGGCTTCATTCCCCCTCCAGCAACCAGCGCGTTGCACGACTGGTCAGCTCTCCTGCGGTCTTCAGGTTGAGTTTGATCTTGATACGCCGCCGATGAGTCTCAACCGTATGCACACTGATATTCATCCTTTCAGCGATCATCGAGGTTTTCAGGCCTTTACCGATCATCGAGAACACTTCAAGTTCCCGATTGGAGAGTGTGTGAACCAGCGACCCTACGCATAATGACTGCTCACCTTTAACGTGGCTGATTAACAGCTTTGTCGTTTCGGGGCTCAGGTACAGTTCATTGCGACTGACGGTTTGTATCGCTTCCACCAGCTTGCCGGTCGTATTTTCCTTGTTGATATAACCCAGCGCTCCGGCCTTGATAGCCCGTTCGGCATACAGGCTATCGGGATGCATGGACCAGACTAAAATTTTCACCGGATTGTTGGCGGCCTTCAGGCGCTTTATCAGGTCAATGCCGCTTCCATCGGGTAAGCTGATATCGATAACGGCCACATCCGGTTGGCAGGCGTTTATTTTTTCGAGGCCATCCAGCACGCCCCCTGCTTCGCAGCACATCTGCATGGACGGTTGTTGAGCGATACAGACAGCAACGCCCTCGCGCACGGCGGGGTGATCATCGACGATTAAAACCCTGCACTGGGTTGCATGACTAGTTTTCTGCCCGTTTTTCATGAACTCCATCCCCTGATACGTAGCAATTGATCCGTGTTCCCGGGGCGTCCGTGCTATCGATACTGAATTCAGCACCGATCCTGCCGGCCCTGTAGCGCATGATTTGCAACCCCGACCCTTGCTTCATTGCGTTTTCATCCGAGAGGCCCTTGCCATCATCGGAAATTTGAAGCAGCAGTCCCTTTTCACAGCGGCTGAGTAACAGCGCTATATTTTGTCCCTGGCTGTGCCGCAGTGCATTATTCAGTGCTTCCTGAGCAATATGAAAAAGCTGGGTTGCCACCTCGGTGTCATGCACTTCTACGCCCCTGTCGGCATGAAAACGACAGTTAATCCGGTAAACATCCTGGGCGTCATGGGCCAGTGATGCCAGCGCATCGTTTAATCCTTTGGCATCGATCGCTACGGGCAGTAATCCGTGGGACAAGATGCGAATTTTTTTACGGGTGCGATCGAGCCCCTCCAGAATATTTGCTGCCAGACCGGCATGCGCCGAGACGCCACTCAAATGTTGCTGCAGGGATTCAGTTTTTAAGGTTAGCCCCGTCATTTCCTGGCCAATATCGTCATGTAAGGCTTCACCAATGCTGCGCTGAGTCTGCTCACTGATGTTGAGCAGTTGGTCCTGCAGCGCTTGTTGCTGCGATAAATCGCTGATGACGCCCGTATAGTTTTGGCTATGGTCTACCTCGCCCACTGTTAGGCGGATCGGAAACACCGACCCATCCTTACGAACGGCCTGCAGGAGTTGTGATCCTCGATCAGGCGCGGTTCCTGTGCCGGTTAAAAAGCAGCCGAAGCTATCGTCGTTGCGAGACTTATAAGTTGAAGGTATTAATAGTCGCACACTTTGCCCGATCAGCTCTTCGGCAGTGTAGCCAAACATCTCTTCGCCCGCATGATTCAACAGTTCAATCCGTCCCTGGGCATTGACGCTGATAATGGCATCGACGGCGGTGTCTAATATCGAGCTGACGCGATGCTCTTTTTCTTTTAGTTCCTCCTCGAGTTGTTTACGCAGGGAAATATCCTGCAGCGAGACACTGATGCCAGCCTGTACCGACGGTTCTTTGGTGATATGGTCGCAATAACACAAAAAAGTGCGTGTCTGATCCGGCTTGCCGGTCGGGTTGATGGTGATTTCAACGCCTGACACGCGCTCTTTATGCAGCAGGGTCCGATGCAGGATGGGCTCAATGGCGTTGTACAGCGCCGGTGCGATATCCTTCAAGGGCTTGTTAACCATCGCCTCCGGAGGGTCTCCCGGTAGCAGCAATTCGGCTAAGCGGGTATTCAGGCTTTGCAACCGTAACTGGTTATCCAAAGAGCAGAGCAAGACAGGTGCGGTTCGGTACATCGACGAGAGTTTCATCGCCGCGGCAACACTTTCTTCCGTGCGGGATTTAACAAGCTGGTCCAGCTCGGCGTTTAAGGTACGCAGTTCATTCTCGCGTTGTTTGCGCTGGGTTATATCACGTTCCGTGCTGGCCAGGCCGACCACCGTCCCCGTATCGTCCGTCACGCTGGTCAGGGTTAGCCAGACATCAACCAGCTGGCCATCCTGGCGGACCCGTTGTGTTTCTATCGGGTCCATGGGTTCGTTGCGAGCGGCGCGCATAAACATTTCGTTGTTTGCTTGGCGTGCCGATGACGGGATGAGATCCTGTACCGTTAATGTCAGGGCTTGCTCTTCACTGTAACCATAAAGACGGCACGCGCCTTGATTCCAGGCGGTGATCTTTCCGGTCATATTCTGGACGACGATCGCATCGTTCGAATCGCGTAACACCTGTGCCAGTCGTTGGGCCTGCATTTCTGCCTGTTTACGATCACTAATATCGATAAAGGTGATGACCAATCCTTCGATTCGATTGTCTTTGGTTCGATAAGGCCGTATGCGTCGCAAATACACCGAGCCGGTATTCGATAGTACCTCTGCTTCGATACCCGTCAGCTGATCGCGGACGGCCTGGCAGTCCTGCAGCAAGCGCTGATCGGTAAACTTTAAACAGAAGTCGGACAGCGGGCGGCCGATGTCCTGCTCCAGGAGGTTGAGCAGCACCTGTATCGAGGGGGTAAACAACTTGATGCGTAACTGGTTGTCCAGAAACAACGTACCGATATTGCTGCTGATCAATAAGTTGGCGATATCGTCATTACGCTGTTCCAACTCCAGCACTTTGACCTGCAATTGATTATTGACGGTGGTTAGTTCCTCATTCAGCGATTGCAACTCCTCCCCGGACGTTTCCAGTTCCTCATTGGCGGACTGCATCTCTTCGTTCATCGACATCGCTTCTTCGTGCGAGGCTTTTAACTCCTCATTGGCGACTTCTAACGCCTCAATATTGCTTTGCAGGTCTTCGCGGGTGATTTTTAGTTCATGCTCAAGTTGCTGAATACCCTGTTCGTCGAAGGATTGGTACTCGGTATCCGATTGCCCTGACGGGGTCGGCAGGTCGGTGAATGTGACCAGGAGGAGATCCAGGCCGGGCTCCCTTATCCGGTCGACCGTAATTTTGCAGAATACATATTGGTTGTTGCGCACCACGCGGGCTTCATTATCGACGACAGCCTGCTGTGCGCTGATTGCGCGGTGAATGGCCGCGCGCAGACGGGTACGCAGCCCCTGTCGGGCCATCGTGATCAGGTCTTGGGTTGGCTCCCCGGCGGGGATTTCAAGATAATTAACGGTGGGGCCGTGAAAACACTGCACCCGAGACTGATGATCGATTAACACCGAGGCGGGTGTGAAGTTCGCCAGCAGCTCTTTATGCATTACGCTGGACATGCTCGTTCCTGATGAAGGGCAATACGTTTGACCCAGTGCAGTCTGGGTTTGTATGAATCCCGATGAACCGGGCAGGTCAATGCGCCGGTTAAGGCCAGTACCGGTACGCTGAAAAATACGCCATTTGCGTGAAACGGGCTTAAAAAAGAACTCATCGGTACGGATCGCCTCCGACGGGCCGAGTAACAGGTATCGGTTCTGCTTTAAGCCAAAATGAAACAGGGAGATGATCTTCTGCTGTGCCTTTTGTTCCAGATAGATCAGAAGGTTGCGGCAGCTGATCAGGTCCAGTTGTGAAAAAGGGGCGTCCCCCACTAAATTATGCATAGCAAAAACGATATAGCTGCGCAGCTCCTCCCGGACTTTGTAGTGCCCATTGGTCTGGCGAATAAAATAACGCTGCAAGCGCGCGCTCGATAGCTCTGAGGCCATGCTCTCCGGGTAGACGCCTTTGCGTGCAAACTGCAAAGCTTCTTCATCGATATCAGTAGCAAAGATCTGAATTGACGGCGGTTTTCCGAGCGCTTCAAATGCTTCATACAGCAAAATTGCCAGCGTCCAGGCTTCTTCACCGGTCGCGCAGCCTGGGACCCACACCCTGACAGGTTTATCGGGTGCACTATCGGCAACTAAATCAGGGATTACCCGTTGCGACAACAGGCTAAACGCTGCGGGGTCGCGAAAAAAGGCCGACACATTAATGAGTAGATCCCGGTATAAGGCGGCAATTTCTTCAGGCTGCTCACGGAGGCACTCAATGTACGCATCGATAGAGTCGGCAGCAGCCAGACCCATGCGCCGGTTAACGCGTCGTAACAGCATGCTTTTACGATAAAAGCCGAAGTCCAGTTTGGTGTGCTTTCCCAGCAGCGCGATGATTTTCTGCAGCGGCTCGGGGGTCTTCAGACCGACGTCAACCTGTGCGTCAGCTAGGTCGTGATCGAGACTGTGAGCGTATCTGGTCAGCTCATCAATCATACGCTCCGGGGGGAGGATAAGATCGACCAGCCCGGTGGCAATGGCATTACTGGGCATGGCCTTGAAGTCTGCAGTATCCGGCTTTTGCGCCAGAACGAGGCCTCCTTTTAACTTTATGTGTTTGATCCCGCTACAGCCATGACTGCCCGTGCCCGAGAGAATGATCGCCGCCGCCCGCTCTTCCTTATCGAAGGCCAAAGAATAGAGAAAGGCATCAATAGCTGTTTTATAGTCTGGCTTGTCACCCGTGGGGGTCAGGTGAAGCGCCCCTTCCCTCAGCTCCAATGAGCAATGCGGGGGGATAATGTAGATATGGTTGCTCTGAACGCTTTCACCATCGACCACTTCGCTAACCGGCAGAGCGCTCTTTTTGGAGAGTAGTTCCACCATCAAGCTTTTATGGTTTGGATCAAGGTGGGGGACGAGGATAAACGCCATGCCCGGATCGACAGGCAGCGACGATAAGAAACGGCTGAACGCGTCGAGACCACCTGCCGAGGCGCCGATCCCGACCACCGGAAATAGTGGGTTATCCAAACGTTTCAACGCATTATTTGTCACTGATGGTGTCGTTTTCATAACTGTATCGTAGATTATTTTAAGTGTTCTAAAACGGGTCGTCGCATATTCACGCGCGGTGAACACAGGCTCCTGCTCGAATGTACCATGAATGGCATTCAGGTATGGCATTCAGGTAAGGCGTAGTGCCGGCTCTGCATTCGGTCCTGTTGGTACCGAACAACGGCAATGGCGGTAAGCATATCGTCAGTTTTTGAATATGCCACAACTCTCCCACCCCTCCTTTACGCTAACGCATCATTAGAACCATTACATGTAATCCATGGGTTGCGTGATTTTTATTCTGCCGCAATCCAGCAATCATAACGGACAGCGTGAAGTACTACCGTTGCGCAGAACGGTAGATCGCATTCCAGGATTTTGCGGTGGAGTACGATAATGAAAACAAATATTGAAGTGAAAAACACGCAGAAGGATAACGGTAGGGGGCAGGAGGTAGGCCCGCTGCTCTCGTTGGCGCCCTTTACTGACATCGATAAGAAAATCCATGAGTTCGAGGAGGAGTTTGAACGCTTATTGCCCCGCAGTTTCGGCTCTCTCTTGCATGACAACTGGTTGAACCCATTTCGTTCGGACTCACCGTTCTGGGCCGCTGGCGATTACTGGAAACTGAGCGGCCCCAAAGTTGATATCCAGGATCGGGATGAAGATATTCTGGTGCGAGCCGAAATTCCCGGTGTCGAAAAAAATGATATTGATGTCAAGGTGACAGGCTCGAGCCTTTCTATTCATGCTGCAACGAAACAAACCAAGAAAACGGAGCAGGAGAGCTACTACCGGCAAGAGTCCCAGCAAACGTGCTTTTCTCGCACCCTGAGTCTGCCCTGCAATGTCGTTAGCAGTGCCGCGAAGGCGAATTACACCAACGGTGTGCTTGAGATTGTTATTCCGAAGCAGGATTTCCATAAGCGTCGCTCGGTAAAAATTGAGTAAAGCGGTGACTGTGTTCGGTGCACATCAGGACGAAAAAACACAATAAGAATTGAAATCATGGAACCGATAAGTTTAACGAAAGAATTCACCCAAGCGATCGCGGATGTCTCTGTCCGTGGTCGTTGGGGTGCTTTTTTATTGCTGGAGTGTGGCTCAACGCCAATCCCTGAGCATGATGCACCGGGATTTAAAAAGAAACGGCCTGGCGGCGTACAAACGCCTTCAATGCCCGCTATCACGAAGATCTTGCGTGACAATGTAAGATCGGATGATCTCTACGAACATGTCGGAAAGGGGGCTTTTGCCATATTGATCAGGGACGGCAAGCAGCCTGATGCTGCGGTTCGTTTGGCTCGTAGGCTCTCCAGTCAACTGAAAGGATTATCACCCACAAAACGCCACTCTGGCAGTTTTCCCGCACGTATCGGAATCCGCATCGTTGCCCCGGAATCGGAGCCTCCCCAGGAATTGATTCGCCAGGCGCATGACGAAGCCCGAAGCATCGCTGAAACGGGTAAACAGGCTTACCGGCTGTATCAGAATGAAGGGCAAACGGGTTTTGATATTTCTGCGACACAGCATGATGGAGGCCTATTCTGATGGATCCAGCCGTAACGCGATGCTCAACACCAGAGGACTACCCCGACACGATTGACGACACGGTAAGCCTTATCTATTCACTCCGAGACAGACCGCAGTCGGTGGAAGTTTACTTGAAACTGAACGGTGAAAAATATCCTTGCACCCTGCGAAAAGAACTGACTGATCAGGCGATAGAATCCGGGATTCGATTGATCTGGACAAACCACCACGACTAGCGGCTTTTTAAGTTTAAAGAGGGAGAATTATCATGAGTGAACATGGTGAGTGGGAGCTTCATAAGCAGCATCAGATTGTCCACTGTAGTGGTTTGCGCATGAATATTGAGGCCGATGGAAAAGCCACCACCGGTGTGGTGCTGGAGAAAATCCCTAAGGATCTGGATCGAATCAGTTTGGCAACGCTGATCCGGGAGGGCGTTGAGTATTACGGCCAGGGGAATTTTGTGGGGAAGGGCTAGGTGGCCTTAATCGCGATTGTATAACGCGCTTTTTTCAACAGAGCTCAGCGGGTCTGTCGTTGTAGAAATGCCGGGCAAGCCTATCAACGGAGCCCTGTGCGAAGGCTCGGCAGGGTGAAGAAAGTGAGTGTAGGAATGACGTTAGGTTAGCGCGGCGTAAAGTTATGGGTATCGGTCACTTATTGTGGATATTGAACGTGTGACCACGCTGATTTGTGATAACTCCCGGCGTCTAATCCCTGTGAAAGGCGTTTTGGACGTGTGTTCAGTCTGAGTTGGGTCGCTATGTTGATCGGTGAACTGTTCAAGAATAACTGGCCAGAAAGGTTGGTGGGCGTTTCATTCGCCAGCCTGGTTTTTTTACTCGGCCATCTTCAGATTCAGTATGCAGATAAATCCTGGCATGCCCGCAATCAGGATAAGCTCCGTCTGTTGGCAATCAGCCAGGTACAAGCCATAGAGCAGAGTGTTCTTCGCAGTATCTCAGGTGTGTCTGTTCTGGCGGATTATATCGAGCAGCAGCATGGCGGTATGAATGGGGTGGAAAACATAGCTCTTGCCCTGAACCGCAGTTTTGGTGCGGGCTATCGTTTAGAGCAGGTTCGCAGCGGAGCTATTGCAGAAACCACGCAGCTTCCGAGCGATGCATGGGTTGGCGGCCAGGAGATCGCTGCCGACGGCGACTATCTGTCCGGCGTAATAAACGCTGTCGAAACCCGGCAGCTGAATCTGCTTGGCCCGTTTGACCTGCAACACGGTGGTGCCGCAATTATTGCTATACAACCGGTGGTCATTGCAGACCAACAGCCTTACCGTGCAGGGGGCCGTGATGACGCCACTATCTCCCCTCAACAGACCTGGGGAGCTGTTTCGGCGTTAATCGATGTTAATGACCTGATAGCGATGACCGGCTTGGCGGCTCTCAAACAGCAGGGGGTTGGTTACCGGTTGGCGCGCCGCGATGCCGAAGACTCCGGGGTTATCAGCCACCCGCCTCCTCCCTCTGACATAGACTTCAAAGCCTTGTTTCCCCTTGCCAGTGCTAACCCGGTTAATGCCGTTGCTCCATACACCGTGCGTACTGAGGTCGAGATGCCTGGAGCTGACTGGTATTTGGAGCTGGCGGAGAATCCGTCTACTTTTTCTGCCGGAGCCTTGATGTCGTTCTATAGCCTGTGCGGTTTGTTCAGTGTTCTGGTCGGCTATCTGAGTTATTACCTGGGGGTTGGCCCCAGGAAAATACGCTCACTACTCGAGAAGACAGCTTCGCAGCACTATTCACAGCAGCGGCTAATGAAAAAGGAGCACCAGAAACTGCGTGAGCTAACGAATGCCGTCGAACAAAGCTGTAACGCCATTATGGTCATGAATCGGCAGGGCATTATCGAATACGTCAATCCCTGGTTCAGCCAGATAACCGGCTACCGGGAGGATGAGGCGATCGGTAATACCCTGACGATTCTTAATACACTTCATACGAGCAAAGTTGATTTTAAAGATCTCTGGCGAACGATCATGCTGGGCCAGCGTTGGCAGGGTGAATTGCGTAATCGGCGTAAGGACGGCGAAGTTTACTGGTCGGCGATATCGGTCGCACCGGTGACAAATGACAGCGGAGAAATGACCAACTACGTCGCTGTCTTCGAAGACATAACCCGCAGCAAACAATTGCATAGCGAGGTTGAAAAAATGGCCTATGAAGACCCACTCACAGGATTGGGGAATAGGCGGCTATTTAACCTCGAATTTGAACAGGCGCTACAGGAGATTCAGCGGCATGGCCGATGGGGGGCGCTAATGTATCTTGACCTTGATCGTTTTAAGGAGATCAACGATCAGCATGGTCATGAAACGGGAGACAGTGTGCTTCAGGTTGTGGCGCAACGGATAAGAAGCTGTAGCCGTAAAACGGATATGGCGGTTCGTTTAGGCGGCGATGAATTTATCATTTATTTAAAAGAGGGGCGTCAACCGGATACCGCCGAACGAATAGCCGCCAAGTTGATCGATCTGCTTAAAGAACCGATAAGGGTTGGCAGTATTGAGTTGCAGATTTCGGCCAGTATCGGTATTCGGCTTGTGACACCATACCACCCGGGATCGGACCAGCTGCTCAAGCAGGCTGACCGGGCTCTTTATCAGGCGAAGGCTGCAGGCAAAAGTGGCTACTATGTTGACCCCAGCGAAAATCCTGATTTTAACCGCTTCCCTCTGGTCGGCGTGGACTGCTGAGCCAAAGCCTGTCCCCGTTCATTTCTGTACTCCCGCCAAGATGGCACGGTAGTGACGGTCAAGGAGCCGATCAGGTGAAGTCAGGTCCTGTGGCCACGTTCAGTCAATTGCACTGGATAGTCTATTCTGACAACGGATCAGCCATGTGACGAACAAGAGAAGGTTCGGAAACGGGAGAGCACGCCGGACATCGCGCTGATTTGCGGTTTTGACGCCAGTATCTACTAAACTGCCAGGGTGCTGTTGCAAACTGTTTGGACATTTAACGATGTCGAAACCTGCGCTGAAGCCACCCACGGTGTATTTCTGAGGCTGCCAGTGCCCCATTGTTTCTATTCCCTTTGATCAGGGACAATAAAGTGCAATTGACCAAAACTGCCATGCCCATTAGTCTGCTCAAAATTGGACGGTTTCTGAGAAAGGACTCACAGCCATGCTACCCAGACCCCTTTACGAAAGCATTCCCTATCTTTGCATTTTCATTGCCTGCCTTATTCCCGCTCTTCTAACAGGCCCCCTGTTTATTTTTAGCGCACTGCTGCTATTCGTGGCCGGCAGCCACGTATGGATACTCCGATCTAAACATCGCAGGCCAGATCGGGTAAGGGTTTTGCTTGATCCAGACTCGTTGATTCCGTACTACCGCCGCTTGGTCTTACCTAAAGGTCTGTATGAGGTTTTGCCTTTTGTATATCTGGCGGCCGGCTGGGGTATATTAGTGTCGATAGATTCGATTGTTGGCCAGTTTTCTGGGGGCTTGCTAGCTCTAACTGGAGGGTTGATTTGGCGGCTGCGTCACCTACATAGAATTAGAAGGGAGCCGAAAACGAAATTTGCGCACTTGATATCGGTTGCCCTTTATTGATCTCGACCATCTCCTTTATCTTGAAGTAATGACATAGCCATTCGCACCTGCTCGACAGGTCATCCTTCCTGAGCGGATCGAAATTTCTCCAAATTTTAGAAGCCTCCGAAATAGGTTACTCATCATGGTTGATTCGGTCAGTGATCTCGCGGAGCCTGGAAAGACTCTGCAGGGTTACGGGCATCACCAGGGCCGCTTCCATATACCCCCAGGAATAGCTGACAATCGTGAAGACCTGGCCTGCCGATACTCCTGCATTGGCGGTGGCTAGCCATAGATTGGCCAGAATAAAGCCCGTCACCCCAAGGAATATTCCGCCATAGAGCAGCGCCTCCGTATCGGATAGCTTGACTTCCCAGCCGCGCAGCAGGAGCAGGTGACGTTGCAGGGATATCGGGCGCATCGATGCAAGCAGTGCCACTTGACGTTCGGCTTGTGCGTTCAAAGCTCCATTGAAGCGCACAAAGTTGCGGTGGAAGCGGCTATAGAGCAGCAGCATAAACAGGATCAGCAGGGTTGATGATAGGGCTAGGGGCCAACCGAACGAGGCAAGCACTATGAGGGAGACAAGGATCTGAGTTATACCGGTCAGTAGCTCAGGGATTTGCTGCTCTAGAAAATCCACAAGCTCGCGTGACATATCTAGCCGAGCGTTGCGAATCGAAATCGACTGATCTCTCTGTTTGTGGCTCAACACCATTCCCAGATAAACCCTTATGGTCCCGTAGGTGCGCGTATCGTAGATTCGTCGACCGACCGCAACCAGAGTTAGCACTAGCATGATGCCCCCCAAGGTCACCAAGTCTTTTGCACTGCCTGCTATCAAACTGTCGATGGTGAATCCGATCAATAATGGAATTAAGGCCAGCAGCAGGTTTTCTACCATCACCATTCCCCAGGTCAACGCAATAGACCCTCGGTAACAGCGAAACAGAGAGATCAGGTCGAGCCGTTCTAAGTATAGCGGTGGGCTGGGTTTCATAGCGCGCGCCTTTTAATTATCTAAGTTGACAATAAACTATTTCGGGGTTAGTTTGTCAATTGTGACAATTAATTCTTAGAGAGGTTTGGCAATGGGACGACCTAGCATGAAGGCTGAACGGCTCGAGCAGATCTTGCAGGCCTTCTACCGTTGCGTGGCACGGTTTGGTCTGGAGGGCAGTACTCTGGAGCGTATTGCCGAGGAGTCGGGCCTGCAACGTAGTCTGGTAAGACACTTTGCCGGTAACCGAGAGGACCTGGTACAGCAGTTGGCTGAACGGGTAGTGGAACGATCCAACCGGGAGTGGGGTGAATATCTCACACATCTGCCCGCTCAGGGAACGGTCGAAGCGCTGCTCGATAGCTTGTTTGACGATCGGTACAGCGATGCAGAGTTCGTATTGGTTGTGGAGTCACTCATTTTTGCCGCCGGGAATAATCCCGCCCTACAGCAGCTGATGCAGGCCTGGATGGAGCGGTTCTCCGAGGACATCGAATCGGTATTACGCAAGGGTTTTCCGGGTGCCGCTAGCGAGGCGATTGCTTCGGTATCCTTTGGATTGATCTCTCTGTACTTCAATCTCGACTCCTTGGCTCCGTTGAACATGGCCAATCGCTACCGCCTGCCAGCACGCCGGGCTGCATCGTTACTTATCCAATCGCTAGCACAGGAAGAACAATCATGAGCTGGACTGCCTACTTAGGTTTAGCGCTGTTGGTCTGGGTTGCCTGGGATCTGTTTACCGGTTCCGTGTGGCTGCACCGGGAATACCGCCGCGACCGCGAACCTAGCGTTTACTGGCTGTTAATGCTGGTCTGGACCCTGGTCGCGGTGTCCTGTTTCTATTGGTAAGAGAAAGAATTCTGATGAATAATTCGATCGAGCTTCCAAAGCGTAACCCACTTGTCCTGACCGCCTATGCGGTCGCGATAATAGGCATGCTGGGCTTTATGGTTTGGGTCATCTGGCCCTATTCCTATGAAGAGGAAAAACCTAATCTCCATGCTTCGCACGCTAATCCCGTTCACATAGCCACGACATCGGTACCGGGCCGCTCGGTGTATCGGGAGCCGGTGACGATTGTGGGCAGCAGTCAGTGGATCGAACTTAAGGGTGATTCACGCCAGCAGATTGATGCGTCATGGCGTCGCTTTGCCGGACGCGATCTTGCCGCTGAGCTGTACGTTAGAGATGCCTTGCGCGTTTATGCGGTTTACCACCGCTACGATGCGGCCCGCAATCGGGTCCTGTTAACGCTGGGCTACCCCGTGCCCCCACAGCAGATACTGCCGCGTGAAACGCAAGCGATCCTGATCGAGGCGGGTGACTACCTACAGCATCCGGGTGGCGAGGTGTTGCGAGCATGGGAGGATGCCGGGTTGGCTGACCGCCTGAAGTATGTCGCCGATCTTGAGGAGTATCAGTTGGACCCTGGTTTTAACGTCATCACTCAAACCGCCTTCGTGGCTATGAAATAAGTGAGGTACCTGAAATGAGTGGGGTATCTGAAATGAACGAACATGACTGGCTGCAGTACTTCGAGGCGATTTCTTTCTCGGTTTACGACTGGGTAGTGCTCTTTGCGCTGTTGTTTCTGGCGCTGGAGCTGCTCAACGATTTAGTCACCGGGCGTCATAGTGGTGAGCGGTTGTTGGAAACCTTCTCCAGCGTCTTTACCCAGATTCCTTATTACGTCAGCGAAATGCTGGTGTTCGGGGGCGGGGTGTATCTCTATTTTATGGTCTACGAGCTGATCCCATGGAAGCTACCGGTTAACGGTTATACAGGCTTGCTGGTGCTGTTGCTGGCGGATCTGGTGTATTACATCGAACATTACTGCGTGCACCGGGTGCGCTTGTTCTGGCTGGCGCATTCGGTGCACCACAGCTCATCGATGATGAATACCGCCACGGCGTTCAGGTTCAGTCTGTTTGATCCGATTCCGTCGCTACTGTTCCACCTGCCGCTGGTGCTGATGGGGTTCAATCCGGTGCTGGTGTTTGCTGCCGAAATCCTGGTGCTGGCCTACCAGTTCTGGATTCATAACGAGATGATCGGCAAGCTGGGCCCCGTCGAGTGGTT
The DNA here is from genome assembly GCA_041587095.1 of Motiliproteus sp. Classification (GTDB taxonomy): domain Bacteria; phylum Pseudomonadota; class Gammaproteobacteria; order Pseudomonadales; family Balneatricaceae; genus Motiliproteus. The sequence continues at coordinate 14,118 of JBFGYY010000029.1, forward strand.
CCTGAATACGCCATCTCACCATCGGGTTCATCACGGCTCCAATGCCAA
>JBFGYY010000030.1:0-13682 GCA_041587095.1 Motiliproteus sp.
CATTGCGCAGCCTCAGGCCGGCAAGAGGGATGTGGCGATAGCGTTGCCTGTCGTCCGGTCAGGTAACGCTATCTGCCTGCGTATTGTGAACGCTCAGACGGCTGTTTGCGCTGTCAGTAGTGGTTGCGGCTTAACAATGTTAAGCACAGACTTTTTGCTGATACGATACAGACGACTCACGAGTGAACGAATGGCGATGGCCCGTGCGATGCGAGCGTCCTGCAGGTATTTATCAAGCTCTTGCTGGTTTAACGGCGAATAAAGTTCAGTGGACGAATGGTTCATGGGATATTGCTCCAAAAAATTCAGCTAAAATTAAGTGCGTGTTAAGTCTGACGCGAATAGGTTCGCGGCTCTGCTAGCGCCGGCTTTGCGAATATCGCCTATATTATTAGGCTTTCGGCTCGGCAAGCTCGTTTATGCTGGGTATACTAAGGTCTAGTACGGTTGTCGGCAAACGACAGATTTTCAGTATAACGGTGAGTTTTTTTCATCTCTTTATTGGTTACCAACAGGAGGTTGCCATCCGCCGCTTACCCCCCCTGAATGCGCTGCGCTCTTTCGAAGCGGCGGCGCGTCACAGCAGCTTCAATCAGGCGGCCGAGGAGTTGTTCGTCACGCCCTCTGCCATCAGTCACCAGATCAAGACTCTGGAAGAGTTTCTTGATCTGAAATTATTTCGGCGCAGCAAAAGGCGGGTTGATCTGACGTCCGCGGGTGAGAAGTACCTGCCGGCTATTCAACATGCTCTGGATGAGATCGATAGCGCCACCCGCCGCCTGATTGCCAACCCCAATTCCGGTGCGGTAACCCTTAGCGTGGCCCCGGCGTTCCTGACACGTTGGCTGATGCCAAGACTCAGCCACTTCCAGGAACTTTTCCCCGATGTAGAACTGCGTTTGAGCGCGTCGATGAGTTCGGTAGACTTTAATCAGAGCGATATCGATATGGCGGTGCGGTTTGGGCGGGGTGAATGGGGCGATGTTGAAAGCCATTTTTTGCTGGGGATGACCGTGGTGCCGGTCTGCAGCCCGCGGTTGTTGAACGGAAAGCGGCCTCTGAATACGGTAGATGATCTGCGCAATCATACCCTGATTCACGTCAGCACCCGAATGGATGAGTGGAAGACGCTGCTGCGCTCGGCGGGTATCGACGCCAGTGGTTTCGGCAAGGATCTGCGCTTCTCCAGTACCTCGCTGGCAACCGGTGCGGCGGTAGAAGGGCTGGGTATCGCTCTGGCTGACCGGCACCTGGTCACGAAGGAGCTGCTTCGGGGCGAGCTGGTGGTGCCGTTTGATATCGCCTTGGATACCCATTCGGCGTTCTATCTGGTATACCCGCAAAATCGCCCCATGAGCTATAGCATGAAGGCGTTTAAGGACTGGATTCTTGAAGAGGTCGTTGACGACAACGAGCTTATACCGGGCTAGTTGAGTCTTGCTGTCGTTACTGGTTGATTAGTTGATTCGTTAGTCAGTTGGTTGGTTGGCGGGCTTCTGCTTCATCGCGTAACAGCCCTGCTGACGCGCATTGGCTGTTAAATCGGTTCACCGCGACGATTAATCGCGCCAAATATGTAACAAAGCGGGTTGTTACGCATCTGCCTGCTGAGGAGGGGGCCTGTTCCCGGCTCCCGTGTTAGTTGCTCTGCATTCAAAAATAACGAGAGGATTCGTGCATGGATTATGCCTTGCCGCTATTGGTCGGTGTGGTCGCCCTGGGGTCGGTGCTTTTGTCGCGAACAGCGCGGGGTGAAGATGCTTTTTTCCGCGGGGTCTCGGCCAAGGGCGAGCCTCCCGGGTTGTTACTACTTATTTTTTCTCAGGTCACGACCTGGATTTTCGCCCGTTCCCTGATGAATGCGGCGATTCTGGGCTTTTACTACGGCATCTGGGGCACGCTGGCCTACGCGGCTTATTACCTGTCCTTCCTGACCGGGGGGCGGATCGTCGACAGCCTGCGCTTCGAGCACGGCTTCGATAGTGTGCAGGCATTTTTGCGCAGCCGTTTTGGTTCCTGGGGGACCGGTTGTTACAACTTCGTCATCGGTATTCGTTTAGTCAGCGAAGTGTTCGCCAACCTGCTGGTAATCGGTATTTTGTTCGGCGCGGCAGGCAGTGGGGCCTATTCCATGGCGATTATCGCCTTTGCGCTCGTGACCCTGTTCTACTCGATGCTTGGCGGGTTGCATGCGTCGTTGCGCACCGATCTGTTTCAGATGATGCTGTTTCTTGCGGTCCTGGCGTTGTTGATGGTCATGAGCCTGAGCAGTGGCGCGTTTACCACCGAGGCGTTGCTCTTTAAGCCTTTTGACATGGGTGACCCCGGTCCGATCCTGCTGGCCGTAGCTCTATTACAGATATGGAGTTATCCGCTGCACGACCCGGTCATGATGGATCGGGGCTTGCTGGCTGATCGCGAAACGACCCGGCGCAGTTTTGCACACGCGGCCTGGATCAGCAGTGTGTGCATCATACTCTTTGGTTTGCTCGGGGTGGTGGCCGGTGCCGTCGCCGTCAGCGGTGAGTCGATGAATGCCGCGCTGACGCGATTGCTCGGGGATGTGCCGATGCTGGTGTTTAATATGGCGCTGGTGGTGTCGGCGATGTCGACGCTGGATAGTACCCTGGCCAGCTCCGCCAAATTAGTGGCGGTGGATATGCGCGTGGTGCGCGGAAGTTTGCGTAACGGACGCGCAGTTATGGCGCTGTTTATGCTGGCAGGCTTGGCTTTCGTTTTTCTGGGCAACAAAGACCTGTTCAGTGCCGTGGCGGTCAGCGGAACCGCATCGATGTACCTGGCTCCGGTGGTGTTTTTTTCCTTATGGGGAGGTCGGACCGATATCCCGCTCTGGAGCTACTTGGCGGCTTTTGTGCTGGCCATCGGCGGTGCGGCGCTGTATTTCACCGAATCGTCCGGCTATACCCAGCTGATGGGTGATTACCACAAATACACCAAGTTGCTGCTGATATCGGCCCTGGTGCTGGTGCTGGGCTGTCTGTGCTACTGGATCGGCCTGCGAACGCAGCGTGCCATGGTGCCGATACAGGCAGAAACCGCGTGAGCGCGCCACTGGCACCCGGTATCGAGTTGGGCGTGCTGCAGGGGCCGTTGCTCCTGTTTGGCGGTCCCTACAGTAATCTGGCGGCCACACAGGCGATACGCCTTGAGGCTGAACGCCGGGCTATTCCCGCCCGGCAAGTGATCTGTACCGGCGATGTGGTGGCCTATTGCGCCCGACCTGCACAGGTGGTCGAGCTGATTCGTGACTGGGGTTGCCATGTGGTGCAAGGCAACTGTGAAGAATCGCTTGGGGCCGATGCGGATGATTGCGGCTGCGGATTTTCCGCGGGCAGCACCTGTGCCCTGCTGTCGCAAGGCTGGTATGCCTTTGCCCGGCGCCATCTCAATCAGGACCAGCGGGACTGGATGCGCCGGTTGCCGGGTTCGCTGGGTTTTACCCTGGCCGGGCGCCGGGTTGTTGTGGTTCACGGCGCTGTCAGTTCGATAAACAAGTTTGTCTTTGCATCGACAGATAATGACCAGAAGCAGCGCGAGTTGGCGCTGACCGATGCCGATGTGCTGATCGGTGGCCATTGTGGCATCCCCTTTGGTCAGCCCGTCGGTAAACACTGGTGGCTCAACAGCGGCGCCATCGGCATGCCCGCGAACGAAGGCTGCCCCGGTGGCTGGTACCTGCTGATTGAGCCAGCGCCCGCCGGGTTGCAGGTCAGTTGGCATCGTCTGGACTACGATCCCGCAGCGGACATTGCGGCGATGCGGGCCGCGGGCCTGACCGAAGGTTATCACCGAACGCTCGAGGAGGGGCTTTGGCCCAGTATGGGCGTGCTACCGGTTGCTGAGCGTCAATTGGCGGGCGTGGCGTTAACGCCGCCAGCACTAACCATTTCCCGTGCTTGAGTCGCGGCTTTGCTCTGGGGACGTACTGATCCGGCTGTTTGGATGCCGCCGGGGCCGATGAAATGCGGGCGAGGCTCTCACCGGTGATGAGTGCTGTGCGGGCGGGCTACACAGGGGCAAACGCGGGCTTATCGACGCCAATGCGTGCCTGTCTTCGCGCCATTGAGCGCAGAGTGATCGAACAGTGAATCGTCGTTGGGGGGAGGTTTCTGCACAGCCTGTGCGTGATAACAGGGCTGCTGAAAAGGTAAAGGGCCGACAAAATCCTGTTTGCCGGCCCTTCGTCGCCTTCCTGGCGTTGCTCGATCCTGAGCGTTCCCCTGTCCCTGTGGGATCCAGATCCATCTGGCTTCCTTGTGACGGAGCTCAGTATCGATGAATGGCCCTGTGATGTGTATAGGATAAGTTCCTATTTTGAGGGTTTGTCCTGATGCCGGCTATTCAGGCTACAGGCTTCAGGCTTCAGGCGAAGGGCGAAGGGCGAAGGGCAGGGCGTGATGGCACATGTGGCGGGCAGGGGTGACCCCATCGCTTGTGGATGAATCAACAACAGGCTGGTACCGCCCGGTCAGGCGGGTAAAATAGTGCTAGAGAGCCGGTCGTCGGTGTTGTTTATACGTGCAGCGGACCGGAAAGCTGAATTTAGGTGGAGACTGTTATGAGTGAAGCGACCCAGCTTGTGCTGATCGTGGTAGGACTACTGGCCATTGGCGGGTTGCTCTGGGTGATTCGCGGCCAGATTGCGACGCAGCGGGCCGTGCGGCTGCAGCATGAGGCCGTTGTGAAGGAGCATGAGGCCAAAGCGCAGGAGAAACGTGATTATCTGCTCAACAGTGTGCAGGTGATCAGTACCGCCATGCAGGAAGGGCAGTGCGAACTGGCCGAGGGCTGTATCCGGCTGAAAAAACTGCTCGATCATCTGGCGCCATACCTGCATGAGCATGAGGACTTTTGCGCCATCAACCAGATGTATGAAGCAACCAAGCATATGCCTATTCTGGATGAGTGGAAAAAACTCGATATTAATCAGCGTCATGCGTTTACCCTGGAGCGGGAAGCCCTGGAGGTGAAGCATAAAACCGCCATTCTGGCCGCGGTGACCAAGTTGTCCGGCTACAAGTTTCAGCACTAGCCGTCGTTAGCGGATTGCGCGGCGGCGTGAGGGAGGGACCTTGCTAGAGTTCCTGTTTGCAGTGGCTGCGGCCTCTGCGCTGCTGGGGCTGCTGTTCTGGGTGTTGAGTCATTCGAAGGTGCCCAGTTACCGGCCGTCGCGACAGGCCGTACTCAAGCTGCTGGTCGGAATTGAAGCGGGTACGACCAGTCAATCGGCCTGGGACCTGTTTATCAGCTACCCTATTCTCCATGATGAGCCGCTGGAGCTGATACGCCGGCGCTGTGTGGCGCTGGTGGAAGGCGACGAAGACAGCGGCCCTTGTTCGGGCGGACTGGGGGAATATATCTTCGATAAACAGGGTCGGCAGCGGGTGACGCTGATTCGCACCGACCTGGAAAAACTGATGGCGCAATCGCCCCGCAGCCGGTCATTCTGATGCCTCTTCTGCTTGCAGGGGCGTTTATTTCCTGACCGTGGCCTGTTTCCCCGCTTCAATCGCATCGGGGTCATATCACCTCGTTTATTTGTCTGCCGTCTGCCGCCGCCCTTATAGCTCCCGCAAGACCCGCAGCGGACTCTGCGCCAGCACCCGCCGCGTCGCGATATAGCCACTCAGGCCGACCAGAATGGCGCCCGTGCTGATGGTTGCCAGCCACAGGATCGGGTTCGGGCTGTACGGCAGGTCGAGAACGATACGGTAGAGCCCGAACAGCACGGCTTCATCCAATAACGCGGCGAGCAGGCCGGCAATGGCGCCCAGCAGCAGATACTCCTGGACCAACAGGCTGCGCAGCGTGGCACTGTTGGCGCCCAGCGTGCGCAGTAGTGCGCCCTCCTGCAGGCGCTGGTCGAGGCTGGATGCCAGCGCGGTCCCCAGCAGGGTCAGGCCTGCCGCCAATACAAACAGCAGGACATACTCCACCGCCAGGCTGACCTGGGCGATGATCAGGCGGATATTGCCCAGCAGGCGCTCCACTTCGAGCAGGGTCAGGGTGGGGAACTGCTGCATTAAGCCGGTGAGCAGGCTTTGGCGTTCCTGTGGCAGGTAAAAGCTGGTGATAAAGCTCGCGGGCAGATCATCCAGCCCCCCCGGTGGGAAAATTACATAAAAATTCGGTCGCAATGAGCCCCAGTCAAGGCTGCGCAGGCTGATCACTTCGGCCTCCAGCACATCGGTACCGAAGCTGAAACGCAACCGGTCACCCAGCCCGACATTCAGGTCGCGAGCCAGACTCTGCTCGAGTGAAATCAGCGCTTTGCCCTCATCGCCCGCCTGCCACCAGCGCCCGGATTGAATCCGGTTGTCCGCCGCCAGTTCGCTGGCCCAGGTCAGATTCAGCTCGCGGGTCAGCGCCCGGCGCCCCGGCGAGTCCGGCGGCAGCTGTTCACTGGCCGCCTTTCCGTTGATCGCTTCCAGCCGGCCCCGAACCATGGGGTAGATGCCGCTGTGACCGATCGCCTGTTGTTGCAGGTAATCGGCCAGGGGTTGCTGTTCGTGGGGTTGGATGTTGATAAGGAAGTGGTTGGGCGCCTCGTCAGGTAGCTGGCTCTGCCAGGTATCCAGCAGATCGCTGCGTACCAGCAGGATCAGGGCCATGGCACCCAGTGTGATACCGAAGGCCAGCAGCTGGCTGAGGGTGGCGCGCCGGTGGCGCTGCAGATTGCGGTGGGCCAGCCGCCAGGTGAGCGGGCCGGGGATGCGCCGGATCAGGGCGAGCAGCCCCCAGCCCGTCAGCGCCAGGATAAGGCTGACGACCCCGCCGACGGCCGCCACCACCAGCGTCAGATTCAGATTATTGCTGTAATACCACATCAGCCCCAGTATCAGCAGCGCTGCAAGGCCGTAGACAAACCAGGCCGCAGCGGGCATTGGCAGGAGCTCACGGCGCAGCACCCGCAGCGGCGGAACGCGGGCCAGACCCAGCAGCGGGGGCAAGGCAAAACCGATCAGCACCAGTATGCCGGTCAGAAAGCCAACCAGCGCCGGGGTCATACCGGCAGCGGGCAGCGTCTGGGGCAGCAGGCTGCTGAGCAGCTTGAACAGGCCGAACTGTGCCAGCCAGCCCAGCAATACACCCAGCAGGCAGGCCAGTGCGCCGGCGATGAGCAGCTGGCAGGCATGCAGTTGCAGAATCTGGCGCTGGCTGAGCCCGAAGCAGCGCAGCAGGGCGGCTCCGTCGAGGTGGCGGGTGCTGTAACGGCGGGCGCTCATGGCGATGGCGGCGCCGGCCATGACAACCGCCAGCATGCCGGACAGGTTCAGGTAACTGCGGGCCCGACTCAGGGTTTTACCCAGGGTCGGATTATCTTCGTCCACGCTGATCAGGCGCTGACCGGGCTGCAGGCGCGGGGATAACCAGCGTTGCATGTCGGGGATTGCGTCCTCGGGCCCGCTGAACAGGTAGCGGTAACTGACCCGGCTGCCCGGCTGAATCACGCCGGTGGCATCCAGGTCTGCCCGGTTGATCAGTGCCCGGGGTTGCAGACTGAACAGGCCGCCGCTTCGGTCAGGCTCCTGCATCAGTACCGCGCTGACGCGCAGCCGGGTCCGCCCCAGTTCGACCTCGTCACCGATGGTCAGTTGCAGGCTGTCCAGCAGGCGGGGTTCCAGCCAGGCCTCGCCGGCCAGGGGGCCGCTGCGCACGGTCCGGGTCGGAGCCCCGGGATGATCGGCGATATGCAACAGGCCTCGCAGCGGATAGGCGGCATCGACCACTTTGATACTGGCCAGCAGCATGGCGTCACCCGCAACCAGCATGCTGGGAAAGATCAGCTGTTCGCTGTAGGCCAGTTGCCGGCTACCGGCCTGAGCCCGCAGATCATCCTGCGCGGGCCGGGCGCTGCGCATCACCAGATCGGCGGCCAGAAACTCGCTGGACTGGCGCACCAGTGCGCGTTCGACCCGGTCGGTAAAAAAACCGACGGCACAGGTGGCGGTGACCGCGACCACCAGTGCGACCAGCAGCAGGCGAAGTTCGCCCGATACCCATTCGCGCCACAGTTGTTTCAGAGCCAGCCGTAGGATCATGATTGTCCCTCTTGTCGGTGTTGTGCGCCGCTTATCGCCCGGGCTTGCGGGTTCATTCTGCGCTGATCAGGGCGCCGTCGCGCAAGGTCAGCCGGCGCTGGCAGCGATCGGCCAGCTGGCTGTCGTGGGTAACCAGGATCAGCGTAGTGTGCTGCTCACGATTGAGTTCAAACAGCAGCTCGATAATGGTTTTCCCCGTTTCTGAATCGAGGTTGCCGGTGGGTTCATCGGCGAACAGGACCCGGGGGTGACTGGCGAAGGCGCGGGCGATGGCGACCCGTTGTTGCTCGCCTCCCGACAGCTGGGCCGGGTAATGGGTCTGACGCTGCGCCAGTCCGACCCGGATCAGCAGTTCGTTTGCTTCCTCTTTGGCCCTGCGGTTTCCGGACAGTTCCAGCGGCAGCATGACATTCTCCAGGGCGCTTAATGCCGGTATCAGCTGAAAGCTTTGAAACACAAAACCGACCGACTGGCTGCGAGCCTGGGCGCGCTGGTCCTCACTCATGCTGGTCAGTGACTGACCGGCCAGGATCACATCGCCGGATGAGGCGCTATCGAGGCCGGCCAGCAGCCCGAGCAGGGTCGATTTTCCCGAACCGCTGGCGCCGACGATGGCGATACTCTCACCCCGGTTGACCTGAAGGGTCACGCCCCTGAGAATGGTAAGGTCCCCGCGCTGTGTGGTAACCGTTTTGGTCAATGCGCGGCTTTCTAGAATGACGCTTGATTCAGTGATAGGAATTTGCGATGCGATGGTCATGGTTATGTGCTCTGGTTCTGTGTTTGCCGATGTCCGCCGGAGCTGCCCAGTGGCTGGTACTCGGTGATAGTATCAGTGCAGCGTACGGCATGGAACGGGAGCAGGGCTGGGTTGACCTGTTGCAGCGGCGGGTTGCCGCAGCGAATCCGACCATTCGGATCGCAAATGCCAGCATCAGCGGCGAGACCACCAGCGGCGGGTTGGCACGGCTTCCGGCGCTGCTTGAGAAGGTGAAACCGCGTCTGGTGATTATCGAGCTGGGCGCCAATGATGGCCTGCGCGGTACGCCGCTGCCCGTTATCGGTAAAAACCTCGCCTCTTTAGTCACCCTGTCGCGCCAGAGCGGAGCCGAGGTCGTGCTGTTGGGGATGCGGTTGCCGCCCAATTACGGCATGCGCTATGCGGAAGGTTTTTTTAATCAGTTCCAGCAGGTCGGCGCCCGCTACCGGGTGCCGCTGGTGCCTTTTTTCCTGGACGGTGTGGGTGGCGTGCCCGCGTTGATGCAAGCCGATGGTCTGCATCCCAACGCAGACGCGCAGCCGACCCTGCTGGATAATATCTGGCCCCAGCTGCAGTCCTATCTGGTGAGGGAAGGCTGAGCCGACGCCGTGTAGATCGAGCCTGCGCAGGTTATTCAGGAGAAAAAGGATGAAACGAGCGACCAAGGCGTTATGGCTTAACGGTCTGGTGATGCCCGGCGCGGGGCATCTGACGCTGGGCTGTTACCGGCGGGCGGTGTTGCTGATGGTACTGGTCGTACTGGGGTTGTGGGTCGTGATCTCGGCGGCCATCGACACCGCCAGGGCGCTGATCGAGCAATCCTTTGCGTCGGGGCAGACCGTGGATCTGCAGCAGGTGATGACAGCCACCCAGGGTAGCACCGTGGGCTGGGCTTACCTGCTGTTGCTCGCCTGCTGGATCTATTCGATGGTCGACGGATATCGGGAAGGGCGCAGGCAGGACCTGGAAGCTCTGAAGCGCCGGGCTAATCCGTCAACCCGCATTGATTAGCGATTAGCCTTCGGGGTTGGCCAGCCAGGCTTCTATCACCTCATTGGCTGCGCGGCTGGCTTCCAGTGCTGCGGGGGCGCCGCAGTAGGGAAACACATGCAGCAGCACTTCCTGGATCTCTGCAACGGTGCAGCCGTTACGCAGGGCGCCGCGAACGTGGCCTTTCAGTTCGTTGGGGGCTTTTAACGCCGCGAGCATGGCGATGGTAACCAGACTGCGGGTCGAACGGGGTAACCCGTCGCGCTGCCAGGTCGAGCCCCAGGCGTGTTCATTGACCCAGTTTTGCATCGGGGCGGTAAATTCGGTGGCTCCGCTCATCGCGCGGGCGACAAAGGGTTCGCTCATCACTTCGGTACGGACTTTCAGGCCGTTCTGTATATCTTGCTCAGACATGGGTTACCTCGAATCGTTAATTAGTGAGAACTTGCGTTAAATGCTGTCAGTTGCTGGCCGCGTCATCACGGCGCGGTCGCTGGCTGCCCTCCGCCTTGGCTGATGCTGTCGCCCAGCACATAACGTTGATGATGATCCATCCATAGGGGATAGTTAAGCATCGCGCGGGAAAACAATGGGCTCTGCAGATGCCCGGTGAGCCAGCGCCGCAACTGCGGGTAGGGCCCGGTCCGGTAGCGCTCTCGGTCTGCTCTGGCGAACTGGCGCACAAAGGGCAGCAGCGCATAATCGAGCAGGCTGGGCGTCACGCCCATCAGAAACGGCTGCCGGCCCAGGCGCTCCTCCAACCGCTGGATAAAAGGCTCACACTGCAGCCGGCAAGCGTCCTCATCCGCATGGTGAAAGCGCCTGGCACGCTTGTATCGCTCCAGCGAGGGTTTAAATTGATGGTCATTTGCATCGATGAGGCGCAGCATCTCAGGCAGCGCATCCTTTCGCCCCGCGTAAAGCAGATCCTGCGGATCGCTGCGTGTCAGCGCCCATAGCATAATATCCAGACTTTCATCGATCACCTGCGGCCGGGTTGCGTCGTCAGATTGCGCGTCTTGCGTCGTCAGATGATGGGTGTCGGCTTGCGCCGGCTCGATTATCAGGACCGGTACGGTCCCTTTCGGGGACAGGGCCAGCATCTCGGGCGGTATGTTTTTCATGCTCAGAGCACGTATAGCGACCCGCTGCTGCGCCTGCAAAATCGCCAGCCTGGCGCGCATGGCGTAGGGGCAGTTTTGTAGCGAGTAGAGAACCGGCAATGACATAAGGGGCCTCTCTGGTGTATGGACACAGGCGTACTGGGCAACGCGCGTTCAATCTGCGCGCGAGTAACCTCCGGGTCCGTGCGGGGAGGGCTGCTCGCCCTGGACCGCCGCGTTGCCGACTAACCCTTAAAGGCCCTGACGATACTGCGTGTTGGTCCAGGCGCTGATCATATGCTGCAGTTGCTGCGGGGCCTGCTGATCGCCCCTGACCAGATCTGCAAAGTGTTTTAACAGTTGCGCCTTATCCGGTGGCGCCTTGGAACCCGTGCCGATATCGGTCAGGTCGATAAAAAATGTATCAAACTGTCCGGCCAGGTCGTCGACGATGTCGAGGTTCAGGAACTGCTCGTCATTATAGATACTGGGATAGCCGCCGCGCTGCTTATCGACGGCAAACGAGACCCCTTTGACATTGGTAATGGTGGTGGCCTTTTTGCAGCTCAGCATACAGCCTGCTTCGATGCTGGGCTTTTTACACCCCACGGTCTGCTGAAAGAAGCACTGGCGGCTGGTCATCATCAGTATGGGGTGGTAAATACTGTAGAGCAGCTTGAAGTTTTCCGGGCGGGCGATGCTTCTGATCTGCATGCGATTGATCTCGTTGGAGATAAAAGCACCGGCGCAATTCAGCGTTTCTTTCAGGGTCAGGAGGGCGTACGAGTTGGTGGTATTCAGGAATGGCCCCGCTATCCATTCGATGCCCATTTCAAAGGCCTTGTAGGCAACGCCGGTGTTATTGCTGACGATGCGGGCCGGGCGCACCGCTTCGAGTATCCGGATCGCCTCAACGTAGTCCTTGCCGATCAGGACCGCAGGAAACCAGGGGATCAGACGCGGATTGGCCGCAAGGATATCGATATATTTGTTGCAGCCGCGTTTAAAGCTCTCGGGCAACTTGAAATACAGGTCTGCATCCGTCAGTTCTGCCAGATAAAAGTCAGCGGGATCGGCAATCAATACCGATAGCCCGGGCCTGCCGGGGGCCTTCTTCAGCTTGGGTAACGGGGCGACCTCAACGGCGGGAACGGGGGGCACAGACGGATTCAAGCTCAGAGCCACCTGATTTTTTAACTGGGTCAGCGCGCTAAAGGGCAGGGTTAAGCCCGCATCCAGGCCGCTGCAGTCGAAAGCCTCGATACGATAATCGTTGCCGGCGATATTCTTGAAGCGTTTTTCCAGCGCCGCCTGGTCCAGCGATATTTTTCCGGCGGTACAGAGCAGGGCATCGCTGTGCAGGCGGTAAACGCGATCGTCATCACCGACGCCCAGAGTCACACTCAGCGGTGTATTCAATGAGCCGGAAAAGGCGATCCGCAGCGGCTGTCTGGCGATGCTCAAATATTGTATTTTGTCAGCCAGTTCCGCCCCCAGCGCATTTTTCCGGGCGTGCAGTTCCTGTCTTGCTTCCTGAATCTGCACCACAGAGATCGCATTATTTTTTGCAACGGCGTGTTTCACACTGTGGTCGCGCGGATTGTCGATAAACATATCCTTGCTCAGGTTGCCACGGAGGAAGGCGTTGGTGAAGTCGCGGTTGAAAACCCGGTGCAGGTTGGCATCGTCGCCCAGGAGTTCACCCCGTTCCACAAACTGGTCGATATGTTTGCGCCAGGTATCAACCACGGTATACACGTAGTGGGCGCCTTTGATACGGCCCTCGATTTTTAATGAATCGACTTGCGCATCGACCAGCTGCGGCAGGTCGAAATAGGCGGAGTTGTCTTTCAGGTTGAGCGGAAAGCGGTTCCCCGCCGCCGTGACCTCGTACTCATCCCGGCAGGCCTGACTGCAACGCCCCCTGTTGCCCGAGTTACCCACACTGACCGAACTGGAGTAGCACTGCCCCGAAAAGGCGATACAGAGGGATCCATGGACAAAGACTTCGGTGAGCAGACCCTGTTGGTGCGCCAGCGCGGTCAGCGACTTGATTTCGTCCAGCGCCAGCTCACGGGACAGGTTTGCCCGCGTGGCACCGACTTTTGCCAGAAACTGAATCTGGCCCTCATTATGGGTTGTCAGCTGCGTAGAGGCATGAACGTCGAGGGTCGGGAAATGGCGCTTAATCAGCGTGAAAAGTCCCAGATCCTGGACAATGATTCCGTCCAGCCCCGAGTTGACCAGCTTGTTCAGCAGCCTGATCATGGCAGGCAGTTCCTGCTCCAGAATGACCACATTCAGGGTTAAAAATACGGCGCAATCGTAGCGGTGCGCTAAACGCAGCACCCCCATCAGGTCATCAAAGGAGAGGTTCGTGGCTCGATTGCGGGCATTGAACGTGTCCAGACCACAGTAGACGGCATTGGCACCGGCAATCACGGCGGCCTTGATCGCCTCGACATCGCCGCCAGGTGCCAACAATTCGATCTTTCTACGCATGGTGCGGACTCGCTTAATAAAAGGGGATTGGGTACAAGGCGGGATCACGCGCTAATTTTAACGGCAACCCATAGCTATTGCCATGCATAACCGACCCCGGTCAAAAGACGTGATTTTCCTGTGGTTATGCGGGTGTGTGGATGGGGTTGCACGCGGGCAGTCGATTGTCTGCCCAGCCCAGCCCAGCCCAGCCCAGCGCAGCGCAGCGTGATAGTGGTAGTGGTAGTGGTAGTGGTAGTGGTAGTGGTAGTTTACGTGCACTGA
>JBFGYY010000031.1:0-13522 GCA_041587095.1 Motiliproteus sp.
AGCGGGCAGCGCAAACCGGTGTGATACAGGCGACGCCGGGGATTCACCTTGTCCAGGGTGCTGAAGACCGGATGGGGTTTTTGATGATGCTGCCGGTTTACAGCGATCCCTCCAAGAGCGCGCAGCAGCGACAGGATCGTCTGCGAGGTTTCGTACTGGGGGTGTTCAGCGTTGCCGCGTTGATCGATGCCTTGCAGGCGCGTTTTCCCGAAGTGCTGCAGGGGCGGGTGCTGGAAGTGATAGACCATACGGATGCCGACCGGTTGCTGTTTCGCAGTGCTGCGCCGGACTTATCCCCCATGTCCGGGTGGCATGCACCGGTGATGATGCCCGTTGCCGGCAGGCAGTGGTCATTGCGGTTGCGCAACCTGGACCGTTCAAGTGAGCGCCTGTCCTGGGTTGCGCCGCTGGTATTGGCTTTCGGTTTGTTGACGACAGCGCTGCTGACGCTGTTTTTGCGTGGGGTACTGCTGCGCGAGCGACAGGTGCGCCGGGAGGTGGAAAGCCGCACAGCCGAACTCAGGCGCAGTGAGCTGGAGAGTCGCACGATTGTTGAAACCGCCGTGGATGCCATTATTACCATCGATACTCAGGGGCTGATACTTCAATTTAATCCCGCTGCAGAGAAATTGCTGGGTTTTCGTGCTGAAGAGGTGCTTGGGCGCAATGTCAAAGTCTTGATGCCTGACCCGATACGCTCGGAGCATGACAGTTATCTGCAGCATTATCTCCGAACCCGCGAGCCACGTGTGATCGGTGTCGGTCGTGAAACAACGGCACTGCATAAAGAGGGGTTTGAGGTGCCGATTCACTTGTCGCTGGGTTTTGCGCCTTCGCCAGAGCACCCGATGTTTGTCGGGGTCTTGAAGGATATGAGCCGGGAGCGGGAGGCATCGCTGGCGCTGCAGAAAGCCAGAGACACAGCCGAACAGGCCAGTCGGCAAAAGTCGGCGTTTATTAATACGGTTAGCCATGAATTGCGCACACCCCTGACGGTTATTCTCGGCTATCTGCCGCTATTGAAAAACACGCAGCAGGCTTTGGCACCGGCGATGGTTGCGGATATTGCCGACCAGATGAGTCAGTCCGGGCAGCATCTGCTGGATCTTATCAATGACGTGCTGGATTTTTCCAAGATAGAAGCGGGGCAATTACGCCTGATGCCCGAGACGCTGGATGCGCACATGCTGGTTGAGGAGGTGTTGGAGCGCTTTCGTCTGCAGGCTGAGCAGAAAGGGATCGTCCTGGAGAATCAGACCGCGCAGCACGGATTATTTGCCGATCCCCGGCGGGTCCGGCAAATTCTGATCAATCTGGTCGGTAATGCGATTAAATTCACCCAGTCAGGGTGTGTGAAGGTGTTATCGCACCGGGATGGAAAACAACTGGTTTTGACCGTCAGTGATACCGGTGCGGGTATCCCCGGTGCGGATATATACGAGATTTTTGAGGCGTTTCACCAGGTCGATAACAGCAGTACCCGCAAGGTTGGGGGCACCGGCTTAGGGTTGACCATTACCCGGCAACTGGTTGAGTTGCACGGTGGGCATATTTGGGTGGATAGTTGCCCGGGTGAGGGGAGCCAGTTTCATTTCTCACTTCCGCTGCTCGACGAGCAGCAACAGCGTAGAAACAACTCATAAGGGGAGCAGGCAGGGATGGCGCAGATATTATTGGCTGAAGATGAACCGTTTATCAACAGGATGCTGTGCTTGCGTCTGTCATTGCAGGGGCACGAGGTGATCTCTGTGGTTAATGGTCAGGAGGCGTTGGATCGGGCCCTGGAGGGAGGGCTTGATCTGATCCTGATGGATATGCATATGCCGGTGATGGATGGGCATCAGGCCACGGTCGCGCTGCGTGATGCCGGTTACCGCGGCAAGATCATTGCGGTGACGGCTTCGGCAATGAGTGAAGATTGCCAGAAGGCGATCGCATCGGGTTGTGATGCGCATATCTCCAAACCCGTAGGCGAGGATTTTGAGCAAATTATCGCCGCTTTTGTCGAATAGCCCGCTATCGGCAAGTTTTTTTGCCGCTGTTATAGACATTGCATCGTCAGCATAGACAATACAGGGTCCAGGTTTGCACAACACAGAGGCCCTGTATCGCATGCTGCTGATGATCGATAACTATGACTCCTTTACCTATAACATCGTGCAGTATTTCGGTGAACTCGGTGCCGATGTCCGGGTGTACCGTAATGATGAGATCAGCATCGAGCAGATCGAGGCGCTGAACCCTGACCAGCTGGTTATCTCGCCCGGGCCCTGCACGCCGAATGAAGCGGGAATCTCCGTATCGGCCATCGAGCATTTTGCCGGCAAGCTGCCAATACTGGGTATCTGTCTTGGCCACCAGAGTATTGCTCAGGCATTTGGTGGCGAGATTATCCGCGCCGGTCATGTCATGCATGGCAAGGTCTCGCCGGTGTATCACCGCAACGAGGGCGTGTTTGCCGGGCTGAGCAATCCTTTTAATGCGACCCGTTACCACTCGCTGGTTATTCGCCGCGATACCCTGCCGGACTGTCTGGATGTCACCGCCTGGACCGAGACTGAGTCGGGAGAGATCGAGGAGATCATGGGCGTTCGGCATAAAACGCTGGATATCGAAGGCGTACAGTTTCATCCCGAATCCATTTTGACCGAATCGGGCCATGATATGCTGGCGAACTTCCTGAAGCGCCGTTGAGCAATGCCTCTTGAGGCTGGCGCAGTGTATGCCGCATTGCAGACATAGGATTAGCAGGCCGTTAGCGCCTGTCGTTTCAGGTAAGGCTGTTCGCGGGCCGCTTGTTGATAACCTGCTACTGAGCATGACCCGAAAATTTTAACGGAACAACCGAATGAAGGAGCCGTACCGATGCTGATTCAAGCCGCCCTGGCCGCATTAATCGACCGCCGGGACCTGAGCCATGATGAGATGGAAACCGTGATGCGCCAGATCATGGGAGGCGACGCGACAGCGGCGCAGATCGGTGGCTTCTTGATCGCGCTGCGCATGAAAGGTGAAACGGTGGATGAGATCACCGGGGCGGCTCGGGTTATGCGCGCACTGGCGACACCTGTGACCGTGCAGGGCGAGCATGTGGTGGATACCTGCGGTACCGGTGGTGACGGCGCCGGTGTTTTCAATATTTCTACGGCGTCGGCTTTCGTGGTCGCCGCTGCCGGTGGCCAGGTTGCCAAACACGGCAACCGGTCTGTATCCAGTACGACCGGTAGCGCCGACCTGCTTGAGGCGGCGGGCGTTAACCTGACGCTGACGGCCGAGCAGGTTGGACGCTGTGTCGAGGAGCTGGGGGTTGGCTTTATGTTTGCGCCGGCTCATCATGGCGCCATGAAACATGCCATTGGCCCGCGCCGGGAAATGGGGGTTCGCACCGTCTTTAACGTGCTGGGCCCGCTGACAAATCCCGCCGGCGCGCCGAACCAGGTGCTGGGCGTGTTTAGCCGGGAACTGGTGCGGCCGCTGGCCGAGGTGCTGCAGCGTCTGGGGAGCCGGCATGTGCTGGTCGTGCATGCTGCCGACGGTCTGGATGAGATCAGCATCGCAGCCCCCACCTATGTTGCCGAGCTAAAAGATGGCCGGATTGAGGAGTATACCCTGACCCCCGAGCAGTTTGGGCTTACGCGTCAGGGGCTGGAGACGCTGGTGGTTTCGGATGCCGCCAGCAGTCTGGCGCTGGTGCGCAATGTGCTGGCGGGCAACAAAGGCCCTGCGGCGGATATTGTCCAGCTCAACGCCGGTGCGGCGATCTATGCGGCAGGCCTGACAGCCAGCCTTGAAGCGGGTGTTGTTCAGGCCGGCGCAGTGCTGGCCAGCGGCGCTGCTCTGGACAAACTCGAAGCCCTGGCGGCGTTGAGCCAGCGTTTATCCTGATACTTGACCCTTCTTCTTTATAATTGCCGGCGTAACGACCAGTAAAGGCGAGAAGGGATAGCGAAGTCATTGCGGAGTTGTAACTTGTTATGAATACCCCGACTATTCTGGTGAAAATACTTGAGCGCAAGCGGGAAGAGGTCGCTGAACGGAAAGCCAGAACCCATATTGAAGTACTCAAGGAGCGGATCGAAGCCAACCGCTACAACGATCAGCGTCCGCGTGGTTTTATCAACGCCATGGAGCAGGCGCTGAACGCAGGGCGTTCAGCGGTCATCGCCGAAGTAAAAAAAGCGTCGCCGAGTAAAGGGGTTATCCGCGCTGATTTTGATCCTGCAGCCATTGCACGTAGCTATGAAGCCGGAGGTGCCTGCTGTCTGTCTGTGCTGACCGATATCGATTTTTTTCAAGGCAGCGATGCCTACCTGCAGGAAGCGCGCGCGGCCTGCTCACTGCCGGTTATTCGTAAAGATTTTATTCTCGATACCTATCAGGTCTGGGAAGCACGGGCACTGGGTGCAGACTGCATCTTGCTGATTGCTGCGGCTCTGGCCGACGAACCGTTACGTGAGCTGCATGATCTGGCTCGTAATCTGGGTATGGATGTCTTGATTGAAGTGCACGATGAGGTTGAACTGGAGCGGGCACTGCAACTGGATACGCGTTTGGTGGGTATCAACAATCGCAACCTGCACACCTTTGAACTGAGTATCGATACGACGTTTCAGTTGCTCGAAAAGATACCGGCCAACCGGATTGTTGTCACCGAAAGCGGTATTTTGAGCCGTGATGACGTGACAGCCATGCGCGCGCATAACGTTGATGCCTATCTGGTTGGCGAAGCCTTTATGCGCGCCGAGGACCCCGGTAGCCAATTGCAGCTTCTGTTTGCCCGCTGAAGCCTTCACCGCTCCTGAGTCGGGTGCTGTCAGCGGACGCTGGAGCACTCTGCTGCAGGGGGCTTTTTTGATCCTAGTATTATTAACCGTGGTTGACTGACTATGAATGTAACGATTACCTGGGGTGGCGATGCCAAATTTGTCGGTGAAACCGGATCCGGTCACCAGATAACCATGGATGGTCCCGCCGATCACGGCGGGCAGAATCAGGGCCCCCGGCCGATGGAGATGTTGCTGCTGGGGCTGGGTGGTTGTACCAGCTTCGATGTGATGAGTATTTTGAAGAAAACCCGCCAGGATGTCGTGGACTGCGTGGCGCAGATCAGCGCAGAGCGTGCCGATGCGGTTCCGGCCGTTTTTACCAGCATCCATGTTCACTTTGTGGTCAGCGGCCGTAAGCTGAAAGAGGCGCACGTAAAGCGCGCGGTCGCGTTGTCAGCCGAGCAGTATTGTTCGGCTTCGATCATGCTGGAGAAAGGCGGTGTGAAAGTCAGCCACGACTATGAAATCGTCGAGGTCGATTAATACAGGCATTAATACAGGCTGTTATGCAGGAGATAGTCACGGGGCTTGCTTGCCGGAGCCCCCGGGTCATGCGGATACTGCGTCAGTACCCGATGCGCCTGTTACGCTATTGCAGGGCGTGGCCGTAGCGCAGCGCCGGGCGCTCGGCGGTTTCATTCAGGTTGCGAAGTTTCTCTACCAGGCGCCAGTTTTGTTGTGCCCGGACCAGATCGCTGTCGTCACGGGCAACCTGCGCCTGCAGCGAGGAGTAGGCGGTACTGGGCAGGGACAGGTATTCACTGCCCAACTTGACCATCTCCAGATACCAGTCCATCGGGTGCAGGTCAACGTCGACACGTTCCTCATCGGCGCGGTAGAAGAAACAGTCCAGCAGTTCGTTTTCGACCGAGACACGGATCTCCTGACGCTGATACCCCCCTTCCCAGCGATCCAGCATCGATGCTTGCAGTGGCGTTAACTGATACAGCGCCCCGAAGGCCGTGCTGCCCTGGCCGGGGACCAGATCGCATTTTGCCGAGCTGTCAGCGCCGCGCTTATGAAAGCAGAGCTGCCAATTATCGAGTTTAATGACGGCCAGCGGTGTGACGGGCTCGAGCCGTTCGCTGAGGCGTGCGGGGTGCAGATTGGAACCGAAGGCCAGGTAGTAAAGTGTATGACTCATAGACGCATTTCTGTTACGGCTGAGCGGCGAGCACGCGTCCTTGTTGTCGCTGCTGAGAGGTTGTATGAGATACTGCTATGGATGTCGTACATTGCTGATCCAAGGGTGCAGCGCAGCATTCTTTCCATTCAGACCAGGCCATTCTATAGCAAATTGGTTGGTTTTTGTACCGCTGTTCGCTAATCAGTTGATTAGCCAAAAGGCGCAGGGGCTGATAGCACGTTAATACCGTCGTGTCCGCTGGTTTTCAGGCGAGGGCAGTAAATTCAGGCGGGGAACAGGGCAGGCGTAGGCTGTAGCCTGCCCTGTTAGGTATTACATATCGTCGAACCAGTCGTCGAGTTGGCTCATCTTTTTGCGCTCAAAATAATCTTCGATGCCGCGACGTACATCCAGTCGTCCCCAGCTCCGTTCATATTCGGCGCCGTGGCCGCTAAAATCATCGTCGAAATCAAAGTCGACCGCTTCGGCTTCCGGGTGTTGCTCTGACCTGTTCACTCTTGGGCTCCTGAGTGGTTGCTACAGAACTTGATTAAAACGCCAGCGATCCCGGTCTGTAAAACGAAATATTTTGTTCATCAGTCGCAGTATTTTTAGTTGTAGCCTGTAAGCCGTTGGGTGATGGTGTGCGCGGCGTGGTTTAATGCGTCGGCTGCTGCTGCCGGGTGGTTTTTGGTTTTATTCCGGGCTTTTTCCTGTCGTTGCCGGGGTTGATAGAGGGGGTTGTATTGAACAGGTTTTCACAAGCTGCGCGTGAAGAGGTACGCCAGTTGCTGATATTGTCGGCGCCACTGGTGATCAGCCTGCTGGCTCAGTCGGGTATGACCCTGACCGACACCCTGATGGCGGGACGACACAGTGATATCAGCCTTGCAGGTGTTGCTGTCGGCAGCAGTCTGTGGATGCCGATCATGCTGTCCTTGATGGGAATACTCATGGCGGTAACGCCGTTTGTTGCCCAGGCATTCGGTGCCGGCCGATACCGGGAAGTCAAATGGATTGTCCAGCAGGGGTTCTGGTTGTCGCTGGTGCTCGGGGTGCTGTTTATGGGGATTCTGCAGCAATCGGGTTTTGTGTTCGATCTGCTCGATATCAGCGGACCGGTGCGGGGGCAGGCGCAGGGTTATACCGAGGCGATCGCCTGGGGTTTGCCGGCCACGGCGGCCTTTCAGGTTTTGCGCAGTCTGAATGAAGGCTTTCATCAGACACGGCCCTATATGCTGGTCAGCCTGGTGGCGCTGCTGTGTAATATCCCGCTTAACTATATCCTTATCTACGGGCACTTTGGTCTGCCGGAACTGGGTGGTGTCGGTTGCGGTTGGGCGACGGCGATATCGCTGTGGCTGCAGTTGTTTATGTTGCTGGGGTTGACGTTGATGGACAGGCGCCGCTTTCGCATCAAGCTGTTCCGGCATTGGCGACGTCCGGATCCGCGCCGTTTGGGGGCCTTGTTGCAGCTCGGTCTACCGATGGGGGTTGCGCTGCTGATCGAAACCAGCATGTTTTCGCTGATAGCGCTCTTTCTGGCTACGCTGGGCGCCACGGTTGTGGCGGGGCATCAGGTGGCCTTTTCATTCATCACGTTATCGTTCATGTTACCGCTGAGTCTCTCGACGGCCCTTACCATACGCTGTGGTTATCAATTGGGTCGGGGGCAGCCCGAGTTGGCACGGATCAGTGCTCAGGTCGGCTTGGTGATTGCGCTGTTTATTGCCTGTCTGACGACGTTGTTGATGTTTTTGCTGCCGGCGCAGATAGCAGGTCTGTATACCGACAGTCTGGCGGTTCAGGAGGTGGCGGTCTCGCTGCTGTTCTTGGCGGCCATCTTTCACTGCGCCGATGCCCTGCAGGTGGTGGCGGCCGGCGCGCTGCGGGGCTACAAAGATACCCGTATACCGTTTTTGGTGGTGCTGATGGCCTTTTGGATTATCGGGCTGCCCTTGGGCTATATTCTGGGTATGACGGACCTGTTGGGTGCTGCCCTCGGCGCACGGGGTTTCTGGATTGGCCTGATCGCCGGGTTGAGCTCGGCGGCGCTACTGTTATGTTGGCGTTTGGCAGTGATCAGCCTTAAGTCGATCGAAGAAAGTCCGCTTAATATAACGCACTAGCCTCGCCGTTTATCGGTAGAAAGAAAAACGGCAGCGCGAAGGCTGCCGTTATACGGGGAGCGCTGGCGATCAGTCGCAGAGCGAGTCGAGCTTCTGCTTCAGAATCCCGGTGACCTGCCCCGGGTTGGCTTTGCCTCCCGAGGCCTTCATCACCTGACCCATAAAGAAGCCCAGCATCTTGCCGCGTTTCTCCGCAGGTGCGGCCCGGTACTGCTCGACCTGAGCCGTGCTGCGGCTGATCACGTCATCGACGATCTTTTCGATTGCGCCGCTGTCGGTCACCTGTTTCAGCCCCTTGGCATCAATCACTGCGTCGGCGCTGCCTTCGCCGGCCCACATCGCTTCGAACACCTTCTTGGCGATGTTGTTGGAGATGGTGTTGTCCTTGATCCGCAGCAGCAAGCCGCCCAGGTGTTCGGCACTGATGGGGCACTGGCCGATGCTGAGATTGTTGCTGTTCAGGTGCTTGGACAGCTCGCCCATCACCCAGTTAGCGGCCAGTTTGGCATCACCGGCATGCTGGACGACGTTCTCGAAGTAATCGGCCAGGTTGCGGTAGGTGGACAACACGCCGGCGTCGTATTCGCTGAGTTCGAATTCGCTTTGAAAGCGTGCCATGCGCGCATCGGGCAGCTCGGGCAGGGTCGCCCGTACCGCGGCGATATAGTCGTCGTCGATAACGATAGGCAGCAGGTCGGGACAGGGGAAGTAGCGGTAGTCGTTGGCTTCCTCTTTGCTGCGCATGGAGCGGGTCTCGTCCTTGTCGGCGTCGTAGAGGCGGGTCGCCTGGATCACGCGGCCGCCGTCTTCGATCAGGTCGATCTGGCGGGCGATCTCGCCCTTGATCGCCTTCTCGATAAAGCGAAACGAGTTGATGTTCTTGGTTTCGGTGCGGGTGCCGAACTCGGCCTGACCCTTGGGGCGGACCGATACGTTGCAGTCGCAGCGGAACGAGCCCTGGGACATGTCGCCGTCGCAGATGCCGAGTGTGGTGACAATCGCATGGATCTTCTTGACGTAGGCCACCGCTTCTTCGGCGCTGCGCATATCGGGCTCGGAGACAATCTCCAGCAGCGGCGTCCCGGCCCGGTTCAGGTCGATACCGGACATGCTGGGGAACTGATCGTGCACCGACTTGCCGGCATCCTCTTCCAGATGCGCACGGGTCACGCCGATGCGTTTGTGCTCGCCGTTGGCCAGTTCGATATCGATATGGCCGATGCCGACAATCGGATGAAACAGCTGGCTGGTCTGGTAACCCTTGGGCAGGTCGGGGTAGAAGTAGTTCTTGCGGTCAAAGATCGATTTATGGCTGATCTCGGCGTCGATGGCCAGACCGAACATCACCGCCATACGCAGCGCTTCGGCGTTAAACACCGGCAGGGTGCCGGGTAGCGCCAGATCGACCGCGCAGGCCTGGGTGTTAGGCGCGGCACCAAAGGCGGTGCTGGCGCCGGAAAATATCTTGGATCGTGTGGACAGCTGGGCGTGGATTTCCAGCCCGATTACCGCTTCCCATTCCATCGTTGTGTAACCTCTTTAATTCCGGTAGCAGCCGGCCGCCCTGAGGGGCGTCCGGCCGTGCGCTGTTAGATGCCTTCGGGGGTCAGGGTGTGCCAGTCGGTGGCGAGCTGGAACTGGTGCGCGGCGTTAAGCAGGCGCTGTTCGGCGAAATAGTTGCCGATCAGTTGCAGTCCGACCGGCAGTCCCGCTGCCTGGCCACAGGGGATCGACATGCCGGGCAGGCCGGCCAGGTTCAGGGAGAGCGTAAAGATATCTTCCATGTACATGGCGATCGGGTCGTTACTTTTCTCGCCGATACGGAACGCAGGGTGCGGCGTGGTGGGCCCCAGAATCAGGTCAACATCGTTCAGTGCGGCGACGAAATCCTGCTGAATCAGACGGCGGATCTGTTGGGCCTTTTTGTAGTAGGCGTCGTAAAAGCCTTCAGACAGGGCGTAGGTGCCGACCATGATGCGACGTTTGACTTCGGCGCCGAAGCCTTCGCCGCGTGAGCGCTTGTACAGGTCTTCCAGATCAACCGGCGCTTCGCAGCGGTGACCATAACGCACGCCGTCAAAGCGTGACAGGTTGGAGGAGGCCTCCGCCGGTGCGATGATGTAGTAGGCGGGCACCGACAGCCCGGTGTTAGGCAGGCTGATCTCTTTGGTGGTGGCACCCAGTGCTTCAAACTGCCTGATGGCGTCCTGTACACGGGCCGCGATGTCGGGGTTGAGGTCGGCGCTGAAGTATTCCTTGGGCAGACCGATACGCAGGCCTGTGAGCGGCTTATCCAGCTCGGCGCTGAAATCCGGCACCGCCTGTTGCGAACTGGTGGAGTCGTTGGGATCGAAGCCGGCCATGACGTTCATCATCAGGGCCGCATCTTCGGCACTACGGGTCATGGGGCCGCCCTGATCCAGCGAAGAGGCGAAGGCGATCATGCCGAAGCGCGATACCCGCCCGTAGGTGGGCTTAAGACCCGTGATGCCGCACAGGGCCGCAGGCTGGCGAATCGAGCCGCCGGTGTCGGTGCCGGTTGCCGCCGCTGCTAGTTGCGCACTAACCGCTGCTGCCGAGCCGCCGGAGGAGCCGCCGGGGACGCAGTCGGTATTCCAGGGGTTGCGCGAGGGCCCATAAAAGCTGCTTTCGTTGGAGGAGCCCATCGCGAACTCGTCCATATTGGTCTTGCCCAGCGTCACGGCGCCGGCCGCGTTGAACTTTTCGATCACCGTGGCGTTGTAAGGGGCGATAAAGTTATCCAGCATCTTTGAGCCGCAGCTGGTGCGCTGGCCCAGGGTGCAGAAAATATCCTTGTGCGCCAGCGGGATGCCGGTCAGCGGCGTGGCATCGCCGGCGGCGAGGCGGGCATCTGCCGCCGCGGCCTGGCTCAGCGCCAGCTCGGGGGTGCGGGTGATAAAGCTGTTGTAGGCCGGATCAAGTTGATCGATCCGCTCCAGATAGGCGCGGGTCAGCTCAACGCTGGAAAACTCGCCGGCGCGCAGCCCTTGTGCCAGTTCGGCAATGGTCTTGTTAAACATCGGTGTTTTTTAACCCCTGTGACAAAATCGGTATCCGGATGTACGTGGTGCCCGCGTCGACCAACCAGGACGGTGACGGGGCAAAAAGGCTATTCGATCACCTTGGGAACCAGGAACAAACCCTCTTCGACCGCCGGCGCGTTCTGCTGCAGCTGGTCGCGCTGGTCGGTCTCGGTGACCTGGTCTTCGCGCAGGCGCTGCACGGCGTCCAGCGGGTGGGCCATGGGCTCTACGGTGCTGGTGTCGACGGCCTGCATCTGATTGACCAGGTCGAGGATGTTGGACAGGTTCTGTGTGTATTCGGGGATGGCGGCCTCGTCGATCTGCAGGCGAGCCAGATGAGCGATTTTCTCTACATCGGAACGATCGAGCGACATAAATAGATCCAAACAGTGGTTGACGTAATAAAGAGTCGCTACCGTACCACATTTGCCGCTTGCTCTAAATCCCTGCCATTGCTAGAGTTAGCGGTTTACGTAGTTCTCCTCCTGATAGCATTCATCAAGTAGCGAAACCGGTCCATGTTTAAAAAATTGCGCGGTATGTTTTCCAGTGATCTGTCGATCGACCTGGGGACGGCCAACACGCTTATCTACGTCCGTGACAGAGATGTTGTGTTGAACGAACCCTCCGTGGTGGCGATCCGTCACAGTGGTAACCACAAATCGGTCGTTGCAGTCGGGACCGACGCCAAGCGCATGCTGGGGCGGACGCCGGGCAATATCTCGGCTATTCGTCCGATGAAAGATGGCGTAATCGCCGACTTTCACGTCACCGAGAAGATGTTGCAGTACTTTATCAACAAAGTTCATGAAAATTCTTTCCTGACACCCAGTCCGCGCGTTCTGATCTGTGTGCCCTGCAAATCGACCCAGGTCGAGCGTCGGGCCATCAAGGAATCGGCGCTGGGTGCCGGTGCCCGCGAGGTGTATCTGATCGACGAGCCCATGGCGGCGGCGATCGGCGCCGGCTTGCCGGTTGAAGAAGCCACAGGTTCCATGGTGGTGGATATCGGTGGTGGTACCACCGAGATCGCGATCATCTCACTTAACGGTATCGTGTATGCCGAATCGGTACGCGTCGGTGGTGACCGCTTTGACGAGTCTATCGTGACCTATGTGCGGCGCAACTACGGCAGTCTGATCGGTGAAGCAACCGCTGAACGCATCAAGAAAGAGATCGGCACCGCTTATCCCAGCGGGGATGTGCTCGAAATCGATGTGCGCGGCCGTAATCTGGCCGAAGGTATCCCGCGCAGCTTTACGCTCAACAGCAACGAGATCATGGAAGCGCTGCAGGAGCCGCTGTCGGCGATTGTGCAGTCGGTGAAAAGTGCGCTGGAGCAGTGTCCGCCCGAACTGGCGTCCGATATCGCCGAAACCAGTATCGTGCTTACCGGCGGTGGTGCGTTGTTGCGTGATATCGACCGGTTGCTGGCGGAAGAGACCGGTTTGTCGGTGATCGTGGCCGAAGATCCTCTGACCTGCGTCGCCCGTGGTGGTGGTCGTGCGCTGGAAATGATCGACAAGCACGCCTTCGAGTTGCTGGCTACCGACTAATCCCTATGCCAGGTTACTGCTTGTCCTGCCCAGGTTATTGCTTGCCCTGCATGGTTACGCCTTCGTGCCACCCCCTGTTATCCCGGGTGGCGGAGGTGTCCCATTAAGCCGATTTTTAAGGGCCGGTCGGCCCGATCCAGCCTGATACTCATCTTTTTCCTCTCCTTCTCGTTGATTTTTGCCGATCTTTACTGGCCTTCCATGAAGCAATACCGAGGGTATCTGACTCTGGCGGTCACACCGGTGCAGTGGTTCGTCGATGCGCCGTCGCGGATGTGGACCCAACTGGATCAGCTGGTGGCCAACCGGGATGACCTGCAGTTGGAGAACAGCCGGTTACAGTCAGACCTGCTTATTCTGGCGCGTAAATTACAGCGTTTGGATAGTCTCAATATCGAAAACGCTTATCTGCGGGAGCTGCTCGGTGCGCGCAGCAAGGTCGATGACCGGGTGCAGCTGGCCGAGCTGATCGGTGTGAACCCCGATACCTTTATCCATCAGGTGGTTATCAACCGCGGCTTGCAGGATCAGGTCTTTATCGGTCAGCCGGTACTCGATTCCGGGGGCGTGATGGGGCAGGTTGTCGAAGTGGGCCCCTATACGTCGCGGGTCCTGATGGTCAGCGACAGCCAGCACGCGATACCCGTGCGGGTAAATCGCAGCGGATTTCGTTCTGTGCTGCTGGGCAAAGGCGATCTGAAAGAGCTGGAACTCGATCATGTGCCGGATACGGCAGATATTCAGGTGGGCGATCTGCTGGTCAGCTCGGGGTTGGGTCAGCGTTTTCCGGCCGACTATCCGGTAGGCGAGGTCACCGAAATTCTGCATGATCCGGGCCGTC
>JBFGYY010000032.1:0-13494 GCA_041587095.1 Motiliproteus sp.
GGAACCGAGAATCAGAAAGTGGTCACCGGCACACTGTCGACCATCGAGGCGATCCTAGTTAAGGATCCCGTCAAACCGCCCAGTTTGATCATTGTCGGTGAAGTTGTGGCCCTGTACCAGAAATTGGCCTGGTTTGGTGCCAGACCCGGCGAGCCGAAGTCGTTACTGTCACTGGCCGATGATCCGGCCGTAGAGCGTTAGCGCAGCTTGCTCGAGCCCATGCATAGCGCTATAGCTGGGTTCTGCTGACCCATTCAAGCGCGGAATTGGGTCTTTGAACATCTTGACGGTGATGCGTTTAATGGACGATAAACTGGCCCTGCGCCGGTTTAGCTGATTCTTTCTTGCTTATAAGCGAGAGATTTAATGTGTCGAAGGGCTCGCGGCGCTGCTGGTTGGGGGGCCGGCAGCAGGCAGCGTGGCTAACGTGGTTGCGGCGCGTGTGCTACCAAGTGCTGTGCTGACCGGCTTCGGCAAGCTTGCGCTAACCACCTCCGGACTTGCTGCGTTTGTTGCCATGGCCTGACTAACGGGCGTTGCAGGTACCTGGGATATGGCTGCCATGGCTTGCGGGGCTGCGGATGTTTTAGCGTGTGACGCGGGTCGTGTTACAGCGGGCTCGGAAGCCGCAGTGGAAATGCCCGACGCTATAGCTGGTGTCTGGGCCGCCACGCTTTTGACCGTTGGCTGTTTGAGCGCTTTTTTGCTGGCAGCGGCGCTGCGCAGTGGGTCCGGCTTGTCTGAACTGAAATGCAGCTGCGGGCTGCAAGGATGCTCCGGGTTGCTGCCCCACCAGTTGCTGGGCCAGCTTTCCAGCTGGTTCACGCGCATCATACTGCGCAGCTCTTTGACATAGTGACCCCCGCGCTCCGAATACAGGCTTAAGCCTGCTGAAAGTGCGCGGCCGCTGATCGGCGTTTCGTGTTCCTGCAGGCAGTTGCGCAGTGTTCGCAAGCGGCGGTAGCTGTCGTTGCTGTTAATGTTGCGAAAATAGCTGTTCACACTGGCGGCGATATTGGGGAAGCTGGCCACTTCGTGGCTTGCATTACTGTCGCGCTGCAGCGGGGTGATGCCGCAGCCGGGTTTAAAGCACCACTGTCCGAAAAGGTTGTTGCCTTTGCGGGCGAAACGCGATGTCCCCCAGGCCGATTCATTGGCAGCCTGGGCCAGCACCAGCGCTTGCGGAATCGGGCCAAGCTTCTGCCTGAGTTTGTTTATCTGTTCTGCTGGCGTTGGCGCTTCACTCTTGTAACGCTTGGCCAGTGTATTCAGCCACTTCACATCGTCAGGGTGGAGTGGCTTTTTGTCCTGCAGGGTCGATTCCAGCCGCGACAGGTGCGCAATATAACGGCTGACACGCTGGTTTTCAGCCGCAATCATCGGCTCGAGATAGGCAAAGAACGCCGCTTTTTTTTCTGCGGTATTCTGAATTGATGCAAAATCAGGGAGCGGTTCTGCTGCGGTCGGCGCGTTCAAGGGCGGCGCCTGGCCCGCGCCCCGGGACGATGTTGAGAGTTTAGACGCTTGAGTTTCATCCTGAGACAGCTCGCTGGGTTGGCAGCCCAGCAGCCCTCCCATCAGCAAGCCGCCGGTAAGGCTGAGCAGCGCGGGGCGATTGAGAGGGCCTTGCTTGTCAATATTACGCACGGGAGATGTATTTTCCGGTCTCGGTGTTTATCTTGACCTGCTCACCCGTGGACAGATATTCCGGAACCTGAATCTCCAGTCCGGTAGAAAAGCGCGCCGGTTTGGTGCGAGCGCTGGCGGAGGCGCCTTTAATCGATGGTGACGTTTCCTCGATGGTCATCGCGACGGCGGCCGGGAGTTCGAGAGCGATCATCTGGCCATCAACCAGTAAGGCTGTCAGGCCTTCCATGTCACCATCCAGATAAGGCAGCGCGTCTTCCAGCATATCGCCGGACATCACAAACTGGCTGTAATCCTCGCGATCCATAAAGGTGTAGTGGTCGCCTTCGATATAGAGAAACTGTACCTGTCTGCGCAGCAACTCGACCGCCTTGAGCATGTCGTCACCGGTCAGGGTCTGCTCCATTTTATGGCCGTCGGGTATCTGGCTGAAACGGGTTTTATACAGCGTCTGGGCGCCACGCGAAGAGGGCGATCTTACGTCGATCTGCTTGGTTTGGTATAGCTGGCCGTTAATTTCAACGACATCGCCCTTTTTCAGATCACATGCCTTAGGCATCGATATGTTACTCCGCAAAAGTGGTAATGGATTTGGATTCTACCCTAACGCTGCATGGCGAAGAACAGCGTCCGGCGCGCGGCATCACCAGGCCATGATAATATCGTCGCGCTGAATATTTAACTGGCGGGTATTGACGCCGATTCTACCACGGGAAAAAGTGGGGTGGACTTCGTTTACCACCAGCTTTTCCTGGGTGGGTTCCAGTTCGGTGTGCGCTTGGTTGTCGGCATCGAAGAAGGTTGCCCGGCGTAATACCTGGAACTGATCGCCCGGACGGACGCCGGTAACGCTCCCGGCGTTAAAGGTGATGGCATTGGCGTTGGTCCGTATGATGCGGGCACGGAAGGGTTCGCAACGCAGCTGCTTGTCGAGGTCGGTGCCTAGCTGTCCTATCAGTGTTTTGATGCGTTGCCCGTAGTCGGTCTGTGCGAAAGCCGCTGATGCAAAACCGGTTCGTTGTGTATCGGCCAGATTCCAGAGGCCGGCCAGTTGGTAGCTGCGGTTAAAGAGCAGCGCACCGGTCAGGCCGTCATAAACCCCGATATCGATAGCAAACTGCCGCAGGTGCTGGCGGCCCTGGCTGTCGTAACGGTCATACAGGGCGCGCAGGTAACTGCCTTCGTCGCCGGCCTTGTTGGACAGCATGCCCAGATCGGTAATCGTTCCTGAGATAATAAACTGGACCTCGAGATCGCTAAAGCGCTCCAGCGATTCGCTCAGTGCCCCGGATGGGCGCTGGTAGCTGCCTCGCGTGGTCTTTGGGGGCAAAGGCAGTCCCAGATGACTGGCATTGATTGCCCGCAGCGTTCCCTGAGAATTGATCGCTTCGGCCAGCGCGGCCGGCAGAGCCTGTTCGATATCAAACAGGCCTCCCAGGCTGGCGTGTTGCCGGTTTGCCAGCGAAAAACCTGCCACGGCAGCCGACTTGAGAAAGCGGGTCGTTGTGCTGGCGGGGTTGTTGCTGAGGCAGGTGCCCGTCTCGACGATATCCGCGCGAATTCGCAGAGCCAGATAATCCCCCTGAATCTGCTCAGAGAGGATGCGGATATTATCCAGTTCGCCGGTGCTGCGCACTCTGAGGTGATCGACAGTGAGAATGCCATGGTCGATCTGCTGCACACTGGTGACCTGAGCCCCGACCTGCAGTTGGGCCTGTTGGGTGGCCTGATGCAGGGCCTGTTGGCGCGCTGAAATCAGGTCGCGCTGATAGATCAGGGCGCGTCCTTCGGCTTCGACAGATTTAGCCTGCGAGGCCAAGGGGGTGATTATCAGAATCAGGAGTGCTGCAAGGGTTTGCATGATACGCATAGAAGGTGTCGCCGCCGCGGATTTCTTTCTGCTAAGTTAAGGAATTTAAAGATGCTATGCAAATAATTGGCGCGCCTATTGGCTGCCTGAAGGGGGTATTTGTGGTAGATTGCCTTATCTTTTCGGGTGTTTCGGGTCTTTAAGCATGAAACCAGTTTTTTTATCGTTGCTAGCGGTACTGCTGTTGAGCGGGTGTGAAATCCAGTTGTTACGCCCGCTTCCCGTGGTGATTCAGAATCCCGAGGCGCTGACACGAATCCCGGGCAACAGAGCTCCTCAGCAGGAAGCGATCCAGACGGCGATAGCCGAGATGGCCGTGCAGTTGGAAAGAGGCCTGCAAAAGCAGGGAATCAAGCGGTTACCTATTACCATCACCCGTTTTGTTGATCTTGCCGCTCCGAATGACTACCGCCCATTGGACTCGGAACTGGCGGAGGGCTTCTATCACGAGCTTCAGTCGCGTGGCTTTAACCTGATCGATCAGATGGCTGTGGCGTATCCCTCGGACCAGACGCCCCTGGATGAACTGAGACTCAGCGATATCTATCGTGAGCACGGTATCAGTTATGTCCTGAGCGGCACTTACAGTGTTCGTCCCGATGGACTGGGGGTGAATGTGCGGATTCTGGATAGTGTCACCCGGCAAGTGGTGGCCAGTGGCCGGTCGCAGCTGGCCGCGGAGGTCCTGGAGGGGAGTTTTCCCGGATACAGCCCGCTGAGCAGCGAAGATGGCATGATCATCGAAAACGGTGGTGTTCCAAGTCATTAACAGCCCGATGAGGTCCAGCATGGTGCGTTTAATTTTTGTCTTTATTATCTGGCTGCCACTGAGTGGTTGCGATCTGTCGCGGGTACTTATCAAAGATTCGGGGCTGACCCAGGAGCAGTTTGAAAAGGCGCAGGCCGATGGACAGCCACAATTTCTGGCGCAACCGAAAATCGTTACCGCTACCGGCTATGCGCCCATCAGCCTGCAGCCCGGAAAAACCCAGGGGCAGAAAGTGTTGCTGGCCATGCGTGCGTCCAAGCTACGGGCTTATCAGGAGCTGGCTGCTATTGTGCATGGTCAATATCTGTTCGGTACGACGCAGGTCAGCGACATGGTGATTGGCAATGATCGCTTCAATGCCGCCGTCGGTGGCGTGGTGCGGGGTGCACGAGTTGTTAAAAGCTATCCGATACAAGAGGATACCTACGCGACGATTCTTGAGTTGGACCTGCGTGAAGTACAGCGTGCCTATATCGATATGCAGCCCTGATAGCGTTAATTTTTTTTGCGCCCCGCTTTTTTGTATAAGTAAAAAACTGATTTACGTCAATCGTTGGTGATTTGCAGTGGCGTTTTACCGGGTTGTCGTACACACTGAGACTTAAAGGAGTTTATCGCGACAGGAGGTTGCAATGTCTATTCAGCTTATTTCCGGGAAAATCGCCAGAGATATCAGTCATCTCGAATGGCAGTCCAAAATTTATCACCTTGACCGCGAAGAGCAGAAAGTCCGCTTTGAGCGCATCAGGTGCTCCTATCAGCACATTGTTCCCGATCAGGACCGCGAAGCACTCGAAGTGATTATTTCCGCCTACGAGCGCAAATTTAATGGTTAAGACGTGCCCCTTCGTTATCTGTTGTACCGGGATGAGTCGGATAAAGATTGCCGGGATCTGGCCGCTGAGCTTTGCCCTGTGTTGAACCGCGATGAGTCTGACATGGATCAAGCTCCTACAGGGTTAGGTTTACAAGTGCCTTTTATTCAGTATTAATGGCGGCATGTAGTAATTTCCATACGATGAAGGATCAGTTATGAACAAAATCCACTCTCTCGTTTTAGGTGGGGCATTGGCCACCGTCGCTGCGCTTCCCGTGCAGGCGGATACGATTTTTGGCGTTTACGCCGGCGGTCAGCTCTGGAACGCAGACGGTTCCGGACAGATCGGCTCCAAAGGTAGTAGTCTGAGCGGTGATTTTGATTTTGGCAGCGATGCCCAGAATGTGGTGTACCTCGCCATCGAGCACCCGGTGCCGCTGGTACCGAATGTGAAAATCAAGCGCACGGCACTGGAAAGTACCGGTTCTTCTACCTCTGCTTTTACGTTTAACGGTCAGGCTTATAGCGGGGCTATCGCTTCGGATACCGATTTCACCCACACCGACCTGGTACTCTATTATGAGATTCTGGATAACTGGGTCAATCTGGATGTCGGTCTGAATGTGATGCAGTTCGACGGTCATGTAGCCGTCAGTGATGACCAGGGCTCTGCGACGCAGCGCGTTGACTTCAGTGGCTATCTGCCCACCCTCTATGCCGCTGTCGGTTTTGATCTGCCGCTGACCGGTTTGAGCCTCAATGGTGAGTTTGCCGGTATTGCGGTCGGCGATAGCTCCTTTGTCGACTACCAGGCAGAAATTGCCTACAGCTTTATCGACAATATGGTGGTGGATTTGACCGCGCAGCTGGGCTATCGCAAGACCACGCTAGAACTGGATGACCTGGACGACATTAATTCTAACATCGATTTCTCCGGTCCTTATGTCGGCCTTGAAGTGCACTTCTAAGCACGAGCAATCAAGCCGTTGCTAAGTTAGGTAACGCAGACCCGTCTGTGTTCAGAACCGAAAAACCGCCTATACGGCGGTTTTTTCGGTTCTGAATGCCTCGTTAGAGCGTAATGGCGAGCGATTTCGTTAGGCCGAGGTCGGTAGGCAAGCCACATCTCTCGCAGCTGATGCTTCGCAGGATCATCATGCGGCCCACGGTTCGTTTTAAAAGCGGTTTGTTGCAAAAGACAGCCGGCAAAACCTTTGGATCATCTTAAAGGCTGTCGGGCAGTTACAGAGGCTTGGTTGCGGCGACGCGGGGCGGGAGGGCTTGGGATCGTGTTATCGGCTCTGGCACCCGTACCGTGACAATGGGATCACCGTACGGGTAGTTTATGAGGACTAGTCAACCGCGTTGTTACCAGCCATCGCAGGCTCTGCCACCGTTGGTGCTGGTGCGGCAGCGGTCAGCGTTGATGCCACCGCAAACCACCGAGCTGCCATCGCGTGAGTTGTCACAGCGTTCTGCCGCGCCGCCACAGGCGACTTTCTCGCCACTGATCGAGGACTGGCAGTAGTTGGCTTGCCCGCCACAGGCAATCATCTTGCCGTCGCTGCTAGTGCGACACATCGTGGCGGCACCGCCACAGGCGACAGCGGTTCCGTCACGGGACAATTCGCAGTTGCTTGCCGCCGGGCCGCAGGCAATGCTTTTACCATCACGAGATCGTTCACAACGTTCAGCGCTGGCATAGCTTGCCGATGGCGCAAGCATTGTTGCGAGTAGTACTACGAGAGAGCAGATAGAGAGTAACTTGTTAACCATGATGAGATCCTTTCTTGCAGAATAGGTCGCAGACACTGCGCAGGCCATAATAGGCTGTCTGTAGTCGGGGTTATTTTATAGGGGCTTGTAAGAAGCACAATCAATTTTTCACGCCTTATCAGTAAGTTTAAACCGCTTTACTGAACGGCGGCTGAACCGGTTTGAACAGGGGCGCGGGAATTTGCCGGGGTTGGTTGCGTCAGAATGGCGTGCGATGTTGGTTATTTTGAACCCGTCTGCATCGCTTTTTTGGTTCGCGATGTCGCCTGCGCGGTAAGCGGGTCCGTTGGCCAGTAGTGTTTTGGGTAACGTCCTTTCAGGTCTTTGCACACATCGTGATAGGTTGTGCGCCAGAATCCGGCCAGATCCTGCGTGACCTGGATAGGTCGTCGGGCAGGGGATAACAGGTGTAACAGCAGTGGCACACGTCCTTCGGCAAGGGTCGGTGTCGTTGCCAGTCCGAATAGCTCCTGCAAACGAACCGCCAGCACCGGTTGCTCGGGATCGCTGTAATCGATGCCGATACGCGATCCGCTCGGGACGTCGAGGTGGGTCGGTGCCCATGTAGCCAGTCGCTGTTGCAGCTCCCAGGGTAATCGGTTCAGCAACATGCTGTGGTAATCCAGCGCGCGCAACTGGCGGGCAGAGCGGATGTTCTGACAGTAGGGCAGCAGCCATTGCTCGAGGCTGGCCAGTAATGCGGCTTCATCGCTGTCGGGCCAGTTCTGGCCAGCGTCATGTCGTTGCAGGAGCATGATACGGTTGCACAGTTGCTGGACCTGCAGCGGCCACTGAAGCCAGCTCAACCCTTTGCGCCTGATTTGCGCTAGCAACGCTTGCGCACCCAGCTCATCAGGTGGCGGATTGATGTCAGACTCATCGAGGAGTAGTTTTCCCAGCCGCGTTTGGCGGCAAGCCCGCACTTTGTCGAGGCTCTCATCGAACTGCACGCTTGTGTGGTGATCCAGCTGGTCGCCAAAATGGCGCTGTATCTGCTCAAGGCTTATGGGGGCAGCCAGATCGATGCGGGCGTCGGGTGTCTGGTCCCCCAGTTCGGCCACGACAAGCCAGGGTGAGTGACACAGCGCATGGTGCTGGCGAAAGGTTGCCCCGCGGCCATTTCTCAACCGGTAATTCCAGCTGCCTTCTCGCCGCCGTTGAGCGATACGGTCCGGAAAGGCAAACGCGAGCAGCGGGCCGCAGTCGTTCAGGTTGCGTGTGCCCGGTGAGGTGTTCAGCTGCTGTTGCCAGCGACGGGAAAGCTCGCGTAGTTGTCCGGGAAGCGATGACCAGTCTTCCAGCAGGCTGATGAGATCGATGTTGCGCTGATGGGGTGCAAGGGTGTGCATTTCAGAGATAAGCGCGGCAAGATCGCAGCCTAAGCGGCTCATATTGAGTTCGCGTGCTTTAATCATCAGATGTGCCAAGCGCGGTGAGCCGCCCAGCTGCAGCATGCTTGTTCCGGTGGCGGTGATTTTCCCTGATTTGTCCAGCGCCTGCAGTTGCTGCAGCAGCGCCTGCGCCTGCGCATAAGCTGCAGCGGGAGGTTGGTCTATCCAGAGCAGCTCACCGACAGGCGTTCCCCAGCGGGCCAGATCCAGTGCCAGGCCGCTGAGGTCGGCTTGATTGATTTCTGCATCACTGTGCTCGCACAGCCCCTGGTGGCGTTCGCGGCTCCACAACCGATAGCAGCTGCCGGCTTGTTGGCGACCGGCGCGGCCACGGCGCTGCTCTGCAGACGCTTTGCTGACAGCGACGGTGGTCAGGCCGCTCATACCGGTGCGGGGGTTAAAGCGAGGAATTCTGCTCAGGCCGGTATCGATAACGACCCGGACACCGTCAATGGTCAGGCTCGATTCTGCGATACTGGTTGCCAGTACCAGTTTGCGTAGCCCTGCCTCGGGGGCCGCGATAGCTTGCTCCTGACGTGCAACGGAGAGGCCGCCATACAGAGGGCATATCATTATGTCAGCAGGTAATGGCTGCTGTTGCAGTGCCCGCTGCGTTCGTTCTATCTCTGCCCGTCCGGGCAGGAAGCAGAGCAAGCTGCCCGACTCATGCCGGGCTATCTGGCTGAGCTCGCGGGCCAGTGTCTGTGGGTCAAAGTCCCGCAGCGGGTGGTTGAGGTAGTGGGTTTCGACCGGGAAGGCACGTCCCTGGCTATGGATCACCGGCGTTGCCCGGCCCAGCACCTGGTGCAAGCGCGCTACATCGGGCGTTGCCGACATGACTAAAATGCGCAGGTCCTCGCGCAGCAACTCCTGAACCTCCAGGCTCAAAGCAAGCCCCAGATCGGCGGGCAGGCTGCGTTCATGAAATTCATCAAATAAAATGCAGCCAATCTGTTCCAGCCCCGGATCGTCCTGCAGCATGCGCGTCAGAATGCCTTCGGTCACCACTTCAATTCGCGTGGCTGCTCCGACCCGGTTATCTAAGCGAACCCTATAACCGACTGTCTGACCTACCGGTTCACCTAGCGAACGTGCCATGTAGCGTGCCGCGTTGCGGGTCGCCAGACGGCGTGGTTCCAGCATCAGAATGCGTCGCCCCTGCAACCAGCTTGCGTTGAGCAGCTGTAGCGGAATCCAGGTGGTTTTGCCTGCCCCGGGAGGGGCGTGCAGAATTACACGATTGGAATTATCCAGTGCAGCCAGCAGCTCGGGCAATATAGCTGCAACCGGTAACGATGCCATCAAGCTGTTCCGCCGTTGGGGTTGAGGGGGCCAGGAAAGAGTTCCGTACATTAGCATGCTGAGCTAAGCTAGGGGAATCAGATTAGGAGAAGCGTATGGCCGAGAAAATAGTCGATTTTAAGCGCGCGCAAGAGGAAAAAAACCATCAGATCAAGGAAGAAAAGGTAGCTTCAATCAAGGATCGCTTTGCTCGTGCCATGGGGATGCAGGATAAGTCAAAGAAGAAAAAATCCGGGCAAAAAAAGTCCAAAAAAAAGCCGGGCGGTGACGGTTGGTAATGTTTAGCCCTTGTGGATTGAGCGCCCTGACTTGGGGGGAGGCCTGTCGGTGCACGGGGTGATGAATGCCGGGTAGCAGGTTGTCAAACCGGCTGTTAATGGTCGTATTTGAATTTCATATAGGTGATGCCGCTGGATACAACCAGGCGCCAGGATAGCTCAATATTTTCATCGTAGATTGGGTCAAAATCTTTTACGGTTTCTATCAGCACTTCGAGCCACAAATCGTAGAGGTCAGGGGTGATATTCAACACCAGCTTGCTGTGTTTGAGGGCGATCTCTTCGAGGTGTTCATCGGCGTAATTGGAGGCGTAAAAGACCAGTAATCGATACAACGAACGCTCTAGCATCCGCTGTTGGCGTGGCAGGTCACTGCTTTTAAATAAAGCGGCCACCCTGGGATCAGATGCAATAAACCGGCGGTAGAACTCTTCAAAGAACCCCTTGTCGTCGACGGTTCTTTGCAGGACGCGCTCATAACTTTCATCGAAAACGTGCTCGAAATCCATGTGACCACTCCTTCCCGCGCGATTAGTGAATCATGTGGTGTTGTTTCGCCTGCATGGCGTCTGTTTGATGGTTGGCTGGTTAGTCTGGCTGTCTACTGGCTTTAAATCTACCCCAGGCGGCGTTGATTCTCAATGTGGTGATCGACAGGGGGGCTCGACATTCCGGTCAGTAACAGGGGCGTTGCTGGTTTGAATGTTGTTGATTCGACTTAAGACGGCAGGGTGAGGCCCCATTGTTTATCGGGCCGTGATTCACTCCCGGCTTCTGTTCTCAGGGGGTGGCCTGAGCGGCAGGCTTGGTAATTATGCATGAATCGATTCAGGGACGTGCGTATCTGCCGGGCGGCGTGTTGCGCCCCGAAGTGTTCAATCAGGCCGGCAGCGGCTTCGGCGGTGCAAAGTTGCCGGGGGCCTGCGCCGCGCCTTAACGTGTAGCGGCTCGGTTGTTGCGAACGGAGCGTTACGAGGGGGATGTGGTCCAGGTAGGGGGACTGGCGCAAAATTTTCCGTGCTTGTTTCCAGGTGCCATCAATCATCAGTACCAACGGATTGCGAGGCAGTATTGAAGGGTTTGCTTCAATGACGGGCCTGGACTGCAGATCATCCCGGTCCGGGGGGAATAGCAGCATGGGTAAAAAAGCAGTGTCGCTTAGCGCTCGTAGTAACTGAGGGTCCGGTTGGGTGCGTTGCCAGTGAACGATCCGGCTTTCTGGCAGGGTGAGCTGCACCAGTCGGCCCGTATTGGTGGGGCTGTCGAGCTCCTGGCTGTGGGTCAGGAGTATCAGTCGCACTGGGCTCGGTAGCGGGCGGACCAGGTCGCAACCGCAATAACCGGGGGGCAGGAGGCAAATCGGGCAGTGCGGGGTGTTCACAGTAGGGGAGAGTCCTTTGGCGATGTGCTGGTCGAGTATTCATGTTGTGAGTTGCGGATAAACGATTATGTGCAGCCCGTGGGCGGAGCGGGGGCGTTTCGTTCTCAGAGCCGGTGTAAATACTGGTAAACCGTTGATGTTTAATTCTTCTGTTGAGATGAGCACTATTGTAGAAGCGTTTTTTTTAAAGAACCATCTATTCGCGCGCTATCTCGTTGAGTTAGTACGCACAATAGGCTAGCCTTTGCACCCGCGTGATATCAAGGAAGCGGATCCGGCTCAGTGCGGCGCTGTTAGTGCTAATGTCGTATTGAGCTGTAGACAGTAACTGTATAGTTTTCGATCATCTTGCGAATCATGCGGTCAGGCATGAAGAATAGTGTGATATCAAGCCGTCGCTGACCGTGCCGCTTTTCGATTAATGACATGGAGTAACTAAGAATGCGCATCATTCTTCTGGGCGCCCCGGGCGCTGGTAAAGGCACTCAGGCTCAATACATCACAGAAAAATATGGAATTCCTCAGATCTCAACCGGCGATATGCTGCGAGCTGCGGTGAAGGCTGGTACTCCTTTGGGTATCAAGGCAAAAACCGTTATGGACGCAGGCCAGTTGATATCCGACGAGATCATTATTGGTCTGGTCAAAGAGCGGATCGCAGAGTCCGATTGTGAAAAAGGCTTCTTGTTCGATGGCTTCCCGCGCACGATTCCCCAAGCCGATGCTTTAAAGGAAGCCGGTGTCAAAATCGATTATGTTGTCGAGATTGATGTTAAGGATGAAGAGATCGTCAAGCGTATGAGTGGTCGTCGTGTACATCCGGGGTCCGGTCGTACGTACCACGTTATCTTCAATCAACCCAAGGTTGAAGGTAAGGACGACGTGACGGGTGAAGACCTGGTCCAGCGCGTCGATGACAGCGAAGAAACCGTGCGTGAGCGCCTGAAGGTGTATCATGACCAGACGGCTCCGCTGATCACTTATTACAAGGCATGGGCTGAAGTGGACGCTGCTGCCGCACCGGCATACAACTACATCAAGGGTGTGGGCTCTGTAGAAGCGATTCGCGACGCGGTATTCGCCAGTCTCGACTGATACACATTAGCGTTACATCATGCTGCTGTGCCCCGGCCAACGCAGGGGAAGGCAAAAAAGAGGGCTTTTAGCCCTCTTTTTTTATGTGTAGCAGGTGCCACTGTAATATCATCAGCCGCACATCTTGCGAGATCTTTAGTATTGGATATCTCTGCTAGATCTTTGGCATTGGATATCGCTGTTAGATGCTGCAGGGCTGCGTATTGCTCTGCCGGTCACGCGGTGGAAGGGTGGACGGGTCTCGGAATTAATCTGGTTAACATGGCAGCTATTAATGAATCATGATCAATTGAGTTTTGGGTTGCACGCGGTGTATAGCCTTATAGAGCGCAGCCCAAAACGGGTCCGTACCGTGCTGGTGCAGAAAGGGCGGCAGGACCGGCGTATGCAGGGGTTGTTGGCGTTGGCGCAAACTAAGCGTATTAAGGTCGAGCAGGTCGAGCGCAGTGAGTTAGAAAAATTAGTGCCGGGTATGGTGCATCAGGGCGTAGTTGCTCGTGTTGAACCCGCGCAGGTACACAATGAATCCTATCTGGAAGCGATGCTCAGCCGGCTGGAAGAGCCGGCTTTTCTGTTGGTGCTTGATGGTGTGACCGACCCGCATAATCTGGGCGCGTGTCTGCGCACGGCTGACGCCGCCGGCGTACATGCGGTCATTGCGCCTCGTGACAAGTCGGCGCCTTTGAATGGCACGGCGGTCAAGGTCGCGTGCGGTGCAGCGGAAGCTGTTCCCTATATTACGGTGACCAACCTTGCGCGTACCTTGCGTCAATTGCAGAGTGCGGGGGTTTGGATAACGGGTACTGCCGGGGAAGCCCAGGAAACTATTTATCAGGCGGATATGACCGGTCCGATGGCGCTGGTGATGGGGGCTGAAGGTGCTGGGATGCGCAGACTGACGCGCGAGTGCTGTGACCGTTTGGTGAAGATCGAGATGGCCGGCGAGGTTTCAAGTCTGAATGTTTCAGTGGCCGCCGGTGTGACTTTGTTTGAAGCGGTTCGCCAGCGCCGAAACGGATAAGGGGCGTCTTGAGGCTATTAGCGACGCGGGTAGATTGATCGGCTCAGGGATGAGTCAGCGTTGATATTGAGCCCGTGCGAAGGCTTTTCAAGCCGGCATTTTGACCGTTAGCGATGGCGTAAACGGTCAGCGTTCCGCGACCGCACC
>JBFGYY010000033.1:0-13471 GCA_041587095.1 Motiliproteus sp.
GTGCCGACTGCAGAGCAGGCCGAAGTCGCGGTATTCGCGCGGTGCCTTGAGGCGTTCGAATAGCTGCTGTGCGGCATCCGGGTCGATGTAGCAGCAGAGCAGGGCGATACGCTCACGGCTGTCGCAACCCAGTGCGACAGCGGCGTGCAATCCGCGCAGTACGGTGTTGGCATCGCCGTTGCCGTCCTTGGCGGTGGCGTCAGCATCGAACAGTCGCTGCCACTCGGGCAGCAGGCGTTCAAGGGCGTCGCACTGGTGCAGGGTGAGCAGAAATTGCTGCGGATCGGCTTCGCCCAGGGCGCGTTCCAGCTCTTTCCAAACGCGTTCGGCGCTCAGGGTGTGCAGCTCGTCGCCGGCGCTGATCTGCTGCATCAGCTTGAGGGTTTGCGGCGCGACACGAAACCCCAGATGATGGAATCTGGCGGCGAAGCGGGCGACGCGCAGCACCCGTAACGGATCTTCGCGAAAGGCGGGTGACACATGGCGCAGCAGTCTGGCCTGCAGGTCCTGTTGTCCGCCATAGGGATCGTACAACCGGCCGGCGTCGTCTTCGGCGATGGCGTTGATGGTCAGATCGCGCCGCTGCAGATCCTCTTCCAGGGTCACCTGCGGGCTGGCGAAAAATTCAAAGCCCTGATAACCCCGGCCGGATTTGCGCTCGGTGCGCGCCAGCGCGTATTCCTCGTGGGTTTTGGGGTGCAAAAATACCGGAAAGTCCTTGCCGACAGGCTGGTAACCGGCGGCGAGCATTTGCTCGACGCTGGCTCCCACCACAACCCAGTCGTTGTCGTACACCGGCAGCTGCAGCAGCCGGTCCCGGACAGCGCCGCCTACCCGATAGATCTGCATATCAATCCCGGCTGCACAGGTCGGGGTGCTGCTGGCTCCAGGCTTCAAAGCCGCCGTCCAGGCTGTAGACGCAGTCGAAGCCGCGCTCCGCCAGAAAATCGGCGGCCGGTTGGCTACTGTTGCCGTGGTAACAGCAGACGATCAGCGGCGCATCGAGATCATTGTCTTCGATAAAACCCTGAATGTTGGCGTTGCTCAGGTGCTGGGCACCACGGATATGGCCGTTGCCGAAGCTCGCC
Source organism: Motiliproteus sp. (assembly GCA_041587095.1). Taxonomy (GTDB): domain Bacteria; phylum Pseudomonadota; class Gammaproteobacteria; order Pseudomonadales; family Balneatricaceae; genus Motiliproteus. Next base: position 1,089 of record JBFGYY010000033.1, read on the forward strand.
TCGTCGCGGATATCGGCGATGGTGGCACCCTGTTCGATGAGTGCGCGCGCGGCATTGGGGTCGATACGTTTGAAATTGGCTTGGTTCATAAGGTCTCCTGGGCGCAGGGCGCCGTACTGCTGATTACCCGTAGCCCGGGCTGGGGCAGCGGAAATGTTTGCCGTCTTCCAGGCGCAGAGCGGTAAGGTGCCCGCCCCAGACGCAACCGGTATCCAGGGCGAAGATCGTTTCGACGTCGGTCTGGCCTTCCAGAGCGGCCCAGTGACCGAACAGTATGCGGGTGCCTGCCCAGCGCGGCCGAGGATGGCTGTACCAGGGGCGGTAACCCGCCGGAGGGTCTTGCGGCGAACCTTTGGTTTTCAGTTCCAGCGTGCCGTCAGCGGCGCAGAAGCGCATGCGGGTCAGGTAGTTGGTGATGCAGCGCAAGCGGTTCCAGCCCCGGTGATCTTCGCTCCAGCGTGCCGGTTTGTTGCCGTACATATGGGCGAGGTAATCACCGGCCTGGTCGCTGCGTAGCATGTGCTCGACCTCGGCCGCCAGGCGCGCCGCGGTGGCGGCATCCCAGATGGGCGGGATGCCGGCGTGAACCATGAGCCAGTTATGCTGGCTGTCGTGATGCACCAGTGGTTGCCGGCGCAGCCAGTCGAGGAGCTCGTCCCGGTCCGGCGCCTTGAGGATCGGGTTTAAGGTGTCCTTGCGGTTTTTGCGCGTCCCGTCCCAGGCGGTTGCCAGCAGGTGCAGGTCGTGGTTACCCAGCACCGTTTTGGCCCGGCTGCCAAGGCTGCGCACAAAGCGCAGGGTTTCCAGCGATTTTGGTCCGCGGTTGACCAGATCGCCGGCCAGCCAGAGCCGGTCCGCGTAGGAAAATTCGACTTTATCCAGCAGCTTGAGCAGTTCGCTCAGGCAGCCCTGAATGTCTCCTACGACGTATGTAGCCATATGCTCTGTGATGCTCTGCTGGTTAATCTCTGCCGGTGTGCGGCATATTCAGGCTCAGCCTAGTGCGCCTCAATGCAGGGCGCGCGGTTGAGCAAGGGTAAAGGTCGGGATCTCGGCCTGAAAGGTCTGGCCTGAGGCGGAGCGCATCTCGTAGTAGCCGGTCATACTGCCGACTTCCGTGGCAATCACCGTGCCACTGGTATAACTATAGCTTTTTCCCGGGGCGATCATCGGTTGCTCGCCGACCACCCCCTGCCCCTGTACTTCCTGCACCTGTCGATCGCCATCGGTGATCTGCCAGTGGCGGTTGAGCAGTTGCACAACTTCTGCGCAGTGGTTGGTGATCGTGATCTGGTACGAGAAGACGAAGCGCTGGTTTTCAGGGTCGGATTGCTCGTCCAGGTAGCGCGTCAGTACGTCGATCTGGATCGGAGCCTGCTGAGCATCGGTTGACGTCATAGATTAAACCTCACTGCCGGACTGGGTCTGTAATGCACTGTAGCGGTTAGCCAGGGCTACAAAATCGGCCAGGGCCAGGCGCTCCGGGCGGATGCCGGGGTCGATGCCGGCTGCTTCTATTTCACTGATATCCAGAACTTTTTTCAAATTGTTGCGCAGGGTTTTGCGCCGTTGACTGAAAGCGGTGCGCACCATGGCTGCAAAATGTTGATCGTTATCGGCCTGCAGGGGGCGTGTCTCATAAGGCATGAGCCTGACGATGGCCGAGGTGACTTTGGGGCGCGGATCAAAGGCTTCCGGCCCGACATCGAACAGGGCGTCGACCTGACAGTGATACTGGGTCATCACCCCGAGGCGGCCGTAGGCGCTGTCGCCGGGTGCCGCAGCCATGCGGTCTACGACCTCCTTCTGCAGCATAAAGAACATATCCTTGATCAGGGTGTTATAACTGAGCAGGTGGAAGATCAGCGGTGTTGAGATGTTGTAAGGCAGGTTGCCAACGACCCGCAGCGGTTGCTCTCCATCGGACAGGGAGGCGAAGTCAAATTTCAGCGCATCCGCCTGGTGGATATGCAGGGTGTCGGCATAGCGGAAGAAACGCGTGCGCAGAATCGGGATCAGATCGCGATCCAGTTCCACCACATCCAGACCGCCGGCGGCTTCCAGCAGCTCTTCGGTCAGTGCGCCCAGGCCCGGACCGATCTCGACCAGGCGTTGGCCGGGCTGGGGCGAGATACTGCGTATGATGCTGCGTATTACGTTGCCATCCTGGAGGAAATTCTGTCCGAAACGTTTACGGGCCTGATGGCCGGCGTTGCTTTTTTTCATCAATCAGATCGTCTGTTAGTGGCTGTGGGTCGCCATATCGGCGGCGCAGTCGATAGCGGTGATCAGGCTGCCGGTACTGGCGCGGCCGCTGCCGGCAAGGTCCAGGGCGGTACCGTGATCGACGGAGGTGCGAATGATCGGCAAGCCCAGAGTGATATTGGCGGCGCGGCCAAAACCTTTGAATTTCAGGACCGGCAGCCCCTGGTCGTGATACATCGCCAGCACCGCGTCAGCATCCGCCAGAAGGTTGGGGTTGAACAGCGTGTCGGCGGGAAGAGGGCCGGTGAGATTGAGACCTTCGCGGCGCAGCTCGTCCAGGGTGGGCTCGATCACATCCAGTTCCTCGCGGCCCAGATGGCCGCCTTCGCCGGCGTGAGGGTTCAGGCCGCAGACCAGAATGCGCGGTGACGCCAGGTCGAAGCGTTGCTGCAGCTCGCGATGCAGGATCCGGCAGATCTGGCGGATACGCAGCGGTGTGATGGCCGCGGCAACCTGCGCCAGTGGCAGATGGGTGGTGACCAGCGCCACGCGCAGCCCTTCGGTGGCCAGCATCATCACGACCTGCTCGCTGGCTAAGAGCTCCTGAAAGAACTCGGTGTGGCCGCTGAAGGGGATCCCGGCGTCGTTAATGATGCCTTTGTGGACGGGAGCGGTGACCAGCGCCGCAAACTCGCCGTTCAGGCAGCCTTCGGCCGCGCGGCGCAGTGTGCTCAGTACATAGCTCGCATTGGCTGTGTTCAGCTCGCCTGCCACAGAGGGCGCGCCAAGCGTGACGGGCAGTACGCAGAGCTCACCCGGCTGGCTGGGGCGTGCCGGTTGCTCGCCCGCATACTCGCGGATGCGCAGGGGCAGGTTAAGCAGCTTTGCCCGTGCCTGCAGCAGCGCCGGATCGGCGATCACTACCAGTTCGTGCTGCTGTGGCCGCTGGGCCAGCTGCACGCAGAGCTCGGGGCCGATGCCGGCGGGCTCGCCAGCAGTGAGTGCCAGACGCAGAGGGCGGCTCATCCGCGCTTGATCTCGATATAGGCCTGGGCTTTGATCTCGCGTAACCAGCTGTCCAGCTCTTCGTTGAATTTACGTTTGCGGATCTGCTCGCGGGCCTTGTTGTTCTGAATCTGCTCGCCAAAATCCTGCTGCCGACGCGCCTGTACTTCGAGGATATGCCAGCCAAAACGGCTTTTGAAGGGGGCGCTGAGGCTGTCGATCGGTGTCGCGTCCATCGCTTGTTCAAACTCGGGGACCATCTGGCCGGGCATCGCCCAGCCCAGATCGCCACCGGTGGCGCCGCTGCCGGGATCGTCGCTGAAGGTCTTGGCCAGATCGGCAAAGGCTTCGCCGGCGTTGAGGCGCGCATGGAGAGAAAAGGCCAGCGCGCGGGCTTCCTGTTCGGTGCGAATGGTGCTGGGTTTAATCAGGATATGTCTGACCTGGGTTTGCTGCACCAGCTGTTCGCCGCCGCCGCGGCGTTCGATCAGCTTGAACAGATGGACGCCGAAGGTGGTCCGCAGGGGTTGGGTAAATTCGCCGACCTGCAACGCTTTGATCGCCGGGGCCAGATCGTCAGGCATCTCGGACGCCTTGCGCCAGCCAAGATCACCGCCGTTCAGGGCCTGGGGGCTGTCGCTGCGGGCGACCGCCAGTTCGGAGAAATCCTCACCGGCCTGTAATTGTGCGTGGATCTCCCGGGCTTCGGTTTCGGCTGCCTTGATCTGCGCCGGGGTGGCCGGAGATGGTTGCGCAATCAGAATGTGAGCCAGGTGGAGTTCAGGCTCGCTCTGCTCCTGCCCTTGCCCGGTTGCCAGGAAGTTCTCGATCTCACGCTCGGATATGCTGATACGGCGGTTGACCAGCTTTTCCCGGGTCTGGGTGATCACCATCTCGTCGCGGACCTGCTCGCGGACTTCGCGGTAGTTTTGCCCCTCCGCTTCGAGGGTGCGCTTGAACTGCTCCAGATTCATGTTGTTGCTGTCGGCGATACGCAGCATGGTGCTGTCCAGGGTGGTATCGGTGATGCGTATACCGTTCTGGCCGGCCAGCTGCAGCTGAATCCGGTCCAGGATCAGTTTCTCAAGGACCTGTTCCTGCAGAATATCGGCGCTTGGCAGGCGGGTGCCCCGTTCGATCAGTTGCTGGCGGATCAGCGCAGTACGGCTGATGAGTTCGCTTTGCATAATCAGATCGCTGTCAACGACGGCTACAACGCGGTCCAGCAGCAACGGCTCGGCCTGCGCCGGCCAGGATACCAGCAGCAATAAAAAAGGGATGATAGGGTGCAATTTACAGCGCTTAGTCATTATTTTCTCGTTCTCTGAATCCTGATATATCCTGAAGGAATACGCGGGCTTTTGGCCCTGCGTCACCACCGGCACCGGCGCCGACGCTACCCAGCCCCTTAAGAATAAACTGCAGAAAAATCCCGTTATTTTCGCGATTGTCGGTATCGTCGTCGATCCATTCCCGCCAGAGGGTGCGCACCCGCCAGCAGCAATTCTCGTATTCCAGACCGGCCACCTGATCTAGTGACTCGCCGTTGCGAATATCGTTCAGCCAACGGCCGAGGATACTCCATCGCGGATTCAGCGGCCAGATCCAGGAGATATCGGACTGCTCGACACTGTCGCGGGTAAAACGGTAGTTCAGGTTGATCTGGTGGTCCAGGTCTCTTCGGTAGTTGAGCTTGATGTTGCGCTGGATGTTGTCCTGGCTGGCGTGTGCCCATTCGGCATCCGCGCTGAGGCGCAGGGTCGGCGTGACCCGCCAGAACGCTTCCGCGGCGATGCTGGATCGGCTGTCATCCAGTGCCGTGGCACCGTCATCGAGCCGGACCTGGCGTTGGTCCAGGTAGAAAATCTGTCCCAGACTGCCCCGGATTCGTTCGTCGCCACTGGGGTCCAGAAGGCGGCTGGTGAGGCCGAGGGTTATCTGGCGGCTGTCCCCGATCCGGTCGATACCACTGAAACGGTTGGTGTTAAACAACTGGTAGTAGCTGAACGTCTGTTCGCTGGAATCGAAGTTTGGTAGTTGGTCCTGATCCTCGTAGGGAACATAAAGATAAAAAAGCCGCGGTTCAAGGGTCTGTACTGCGCCATCTTGCAGGGGACGTTCCAGGGTGATGCCGCTGTCCATGCTGATCTGCGGCAGTGTTCGGCTCGGCGTGTTAGGGTCGCTGTCGGGCTGGTATTTGAGCCAGTACTGGGTATGACTCAGGCCCAGCGAGGGCTCGAAATAGCCCCAGCTGTTTTCCGCCCGGATACTGGCGGCTGCCTGCAGATGGGCACGGCTGCCGTTGGTTCGGTCATCGTCTATGAAACCGTCGGTATCGCGCACAAAACTCGTTAATTCACCGGAATAACGCAGCCGGGCGCGGCCGCTGTCAACCAGTCGCTGGTTGCCGCGCAGGGTCAGTTCCGGCAATTTGCGGTAGGGCGTGGTACTGGCGGTGTCGATGGTCTGGTAGCTTTGCAGCTTGGCCTGTACCAGCCAGTCATCGCCCCGGTAGCGCAAACGCGCCTGCTGGTTGAGGTGCGTCTGCTCCGAGATGCCCAGCTCGTTATTCAGGTCACTGAAATAATCGTTATCGCTGACCGAGGTGAAATCGATTCCGCTGTCCCATTGCGGCGCCGGCGACCCCTGGTGTTTGAGTCCCAGCAACCAGCGGTCATCCAGCGCTTTGTCGTCGTTAGGTAAAAAGGCGCTGCTGAGCTGATAGGAGCCCGATTCGTGCAGGTAGCGAAACTCGTTTTCCAGCATTACGCCGCGTTTTGACAGGAAGCGTGGTGTCAACGTGTCATCGTATTGGGGGGCCAGATTGAAGTAATAAGGTACGCTGAGCTCGATACCGCTGGTGGTGGTCTGGCCGAGACTGGGGGCGAGAAAGCCCGAATGACGTTCGTTGTTAATCGGGAAATAGATATAGGGCACGTAAAGGACCGGCACCCCCGCGATGCGCAGTGTGCTGTTGCGGGCTGAACCCAGACCTGTTTCCGGGCGCAGCAGGATCTCCGAGCCGTTGATCGTCCAGGAGTCGTTACCGGGTTCGCAGCGGGTATAGACCCCGTCGCGTATGCGTACCGTGCCGTCACCGTAGCGGGTGATGGAGTCGGCTTCGCCGCGCAGATGGCTGGCGTGAATCACAAACTGCGCGTCTTCCAGCGTGGTTTCGCCGCTGATGCCGTCCATCGCCGCGCGCTGACCCAGCAGCAGCATACCCGGGTCCCGCATCTGGATCAGGCCGCTCAGTTCACCCTGACTGTTCTGATGGTCCATTTCTGCCCGCTGGGCGCGCAGCCGGCTACTGCCTTGCTGCAAGAGAATATCGCCCACCAGTTCTGACTCTTTGCCCACCTGAGTTCGGGAACGGTCCGCTTGCAGGTAGAGGGTGCGATCATCGGGGTCGTCATTGGCCGGTTCGAACAGGGGCTCTTCGTAGCGCCCGTCGCAGTGGCTGATGGGGTCGACACCCTGTTTGTTCGGGTACCAGTCCATATAGGCCCAGGGCGCTTGTGCGGGATTTAAAATGCTGCTGCGGGTTGCCCCGTCTAGCCGGTAGGCGTCCGGATACGCGCCCAGATACGCACTGTTCTTATTGGCCTTGCCCGAACGGATGCCCGGGCTGGGGTTCTGGCACAGCCAGCCTTGCCCGCTGGCGCTGCAGTTCCAGGTGTCCGCAGACGGTGCTGCCGCTGCCGCGCAGGCCGCAATGCCGGGCAGGGCGCTGGAAAGGGTGCAGGCTAAAAACATGGTAACCCGTGACAGGGCGGGCCTGTTAGGGTTTGCTGGTTGGGACATTGCGGGTCTGGTGACTCCCGTTAGGTAAATGCTGACAGAACCGGCTCTGTCCGAATGCCGTCAGTTTCTAGTAAGATGCGCCTTTCCGGACGCGCATAATAAAGCATCAGGCGGTAGTGCGGCTACCCCGGCGCAACAGCGAAACCAACAGACGAGGCGATAATGACGAACGGGCATGTAGATATCCGGCTGGCAGCGTTGCGGGCATGGGTCGTGAAAGCGTTTGCACAGCTGGGAATCGATCTGGCGACGGACTGGAGTTTGACGCCGGTGTCCGGGGATGCCAGTTTTCGTCGTTATTTTCGTGTACGCAGTCACAATCTCAGCTGGATCGCCGTGGACGCGCCACCGGAGAAGGAAGACAGCCGGCCCTTTGTCGCGATCGCCCGGGCCTGGGAGCCGCTGGCGATTCAGGCCCCGCGGGTCTTTCTTGCGGACTTTGACGACGGTTTTATGTTGTTGTCCGATCTTGGCGATGACCTCTACCTGGGGGCGTTAACCGCCGATAATGCCGATCAGCTCTATGCACAAGCACTTCAGGCGCTGACCCATATTCAGCAGTGCCGTTCGGTGGCCGATTATCCGTTACCGCCTTACGATGCCGCCTTGCTGGCGCGGGAAATGGACCTGTTTGGCGACTGGTTTGTGACGCGATTGCTGGGCATTGTGCTGACCGATGCCGAGGCGAAGGTGTTGGCGGCGGCGATGGCCCGCTTGCAGGCCTCGGCGCTGGAGCAGCCGCGGGCTTGTGTACACCGGGATTTTCATTCGCGTAACCTGATGCTGACCGCCAGCGACGGACCGGGGGTGCTGGATTTTCAGGACGCTGTTCTCGGCCCGGTGACTTACGATCTGGTATCGCTGCTGCGCGATTGTTATATCGCCTGGCCCGAGAGCCGGGTTCGCGACTGGGCGCTGGGCTACCGGCGGACCCTGCAGGAGATTCATTTACTGGACGCGGTGGATGAAAGCACATTTTTGCGTTGGTTTGACTGGATGGGTATGCAGCGGCACATGAAAGCGATCGGTATTTTTGCCCGGCTGCAGCTTCGCGACGGCAAGCCTGCTTATCTGGGGGATATTCCCCGCACGCTGAATTATCTGTACCGGGTGGCGCTTCGCTACCCGCAATTCAGTGAATTAGCCGGCATCTTGCAAGAGCTCATTCTGCCGGCGATGCAGGCGAGCGGGCATTTTGATGCCCGGGCGCTGAGCGAGATAGGCAGGGCGGACATCGTGTCGACCGGTTCGACGGGAGGGGCAGGGTTATGAAAGCCGTTATTCTTGCCGCCGGTCTGGGTACACGCATGCAGCCCCTGACGGCCCGCTGCCCCAAGCCGCTGTTGAAAGTCGGGGGCAAAGCCCTGATCGAATATCATCTTGAGCAACTCGGCGCGATGGGTGTCTCCCGGGTGGTGGTCAATACCGCGTATCTGGGCGGAATGATCGAGTCGGCGCTTAAAGGCGGAGAACGCTGGGGGGTGCCGATCCGGTATTCGCGCGAATACACGCCGCTGGAAACCGGCGGGGGTATATTGCAGGCCATGTCGTTGCTGGATGTGGAGAATGATGAACCGTTTCTGGTGATCAACGGTGATATCTGGAGTGATTTTGATTTTTCCCTGTTGCGCGAACAACCCGTTGATCTCGCCCACCTGGTGCTGGCGCCTAATCCGCCCCATTGCGAGCGCGGCGATTTTGTTCTGGCCGGCAACGAGGTCAGCAACGACGGCGTGGGTGAGCGCTTGACCTTTAGCGGGATCAGCTTGCTGCGGCCTTCTCTCTTCGCAGGAAGTCAGCCGGGAGGCTTTCCGTTAGCGCCCTTGTTGCGCCAGGCGATGGATGCGGGGCGGGTCAGTGGGCGTTGCCATGGGGGACGCTGGGTCGATGTCGGCACCCCCGAGCGGCTTGCTTTGCTGGATAAGCAGCTGAGTTCATCGCCGCAGGAAGCATCGGGCGCAGGAGGCAGGATGTGATGATGGAGCAACCCAAGGCACTGGGCGAAGCGGTGTTTGCTAACCGGACCGGGATCGTGATTGGCGCCCTGATCGGCGTGATGAGCGGCGGGTTTATCGGTTTAATCGTCGGCGCGGCGGTGGGCTTTTTTTCCCAGCGTGCCTTGAAGGGCATTCATGTCGGGGCTCTGAGTCCGCAAAAGGCCTTTTTTGAAGCGACCTTTGCGGTCATGGGGCGCATTGCCAAGGCCGACGGCCGGGTGACCGAGAATGAGATCCGCTACGCCGAAGGGGTCATGACCCGTATGAACCTGTCCGGCGCCAAGCGGCAAGAGGCGATCGAGTTGTTTAAGCGTGGTAAGGAGCCGGGCTTTGAATTGACCTCGGTGGTGGTGCCTCTTGCCCGTCTGATCCGAATGCGCTCGGATCTGAAGCAGATGTTCGTCGAGATCTTGCTGCAGGCGGCCTATGCCGATGGCCAGGTGAGTCAGGAAGAGCTGCTGGTGGTGCAGGAGGTCTGCTCCCTGTTGCAGCTCAGTTATCAGGAGCTGGAACAGATTCTCCAGCGTAGTCGCGCGGAGCAGGCATTTCATCAGCAGGGCTTTCAGGAAGGGCCGCAGGGGCAGGGCGGGTATCAGGGCCACGGCGCTTTTGATCAGGCGTTTCAGCGCAGGAATAATGCTCGTTTACTCGAGCAGGCTTATGGCGTACTCGGTGTCGGCAGTGAGGCAGGGGATAGCGAAGTCAAACGCGCCTACCGGCGACTGATGAACCAGCACCATCCCGATAAGCTGATTGCCAAAGGGTTGCCCGAAGAGATGATGCAACTGGCGAAAGAGAAAACGCAGGAGATCCAGGCCGCTTATGACCGGGTGCGCGAGGCGCGCAAGGGCGCCTGAGTCAGCGCCCTGGTTGCTTAACGCTTTTCGATATTGCGCCGGATCAGTCCGCGCAGGGTGCCCAGCAGGCGTCGATCCGTCTGTTTCCAGTTACTGGCTCTGGGTGGCATGCGCACCTTGAGGTAGTTGCTCTTGCCGTTGCGGCGCGCCTGATTGGCGCGGGCCAGCGCCCCGTTTTCAATTGCGTCCCCGGTGGGGCTGGCGCCGTGATACAGGTCGAGCAACGTGATCGTGTTTTTGCCCATAAATTCGGTCATCGGCGGTAATTCGTCGACCGTGGCCTGTTGGGCATCGATCAGAACCACACTCAGGGTCTGCAGTGAGCTGCCGGCACCAAAGCGAGCGGCCCAGTAACCGCCGCTGCCCACGCCAAGTAAAATCACCCGGGTCGCTTGCAGGCGCTGCGCCTGGTCCAGTGCGGCGTTGATCCGCTCATCGACTCGCTCGGCAAACCCCTGTGCATCCTTTGCCTTGACCGGCGTTTCTTCGCTATCGGGCCGGGCAGCTCCGGGCACAGGCGGCAGTGGCGTGTCCGGCAATGCCAGGGACAGGCTGTGCCAGCCGATGTCCGGAAACCCTTTGCGCAGCGGCGCGATCAGCTCCGGCCAGTCCGGGCTGCTGCGATCGTGGTGGAGCAGAATCACGACGCCCGCCGGGTTGGGGGTGTTGGCGCGCTCCAGCAGTCCCAGAAACGATTCGTGCTGGGTCTCCAGCCACAATGCCTCGGTTGTGGCGGACTGCGATTTGGCCAACGCCGCCAGTCGCTGTTGCTCCATGTCGGGCAGGTAGCGGCCGTCAGCAGCCATGCTGCCTTTCTCAGCGCTGCCCGTCGCCTGACTTGCGGCTGCAACGGAGGCAGCGTCTGCGGCCATAGGCGGGGCTTCATCTGCGGGCTCGGCAGCAAACAATGGGCTGTGGGCCGCCAGTGCAAGACTGCTGAGCAGGGCGAGAGTGGTATAAGATTTCATGGGCGAGAGTATACCGTGCTGCGGGCAGGTTGCCCTAGCAGCAAAAAAACGGACATGGTGATACACGCTACAGCCCTGGCGCGGAATGGTTTAGAATACGCCCCTTGTCCAGTCTTCGATGCGAAACTCCCCATGTCTGATTTCCTGATTGCTCCCTCGATCCTTTCTGCCGATTTTGCCCGTCTGGGTGACGAAGTGGATAACGTACTCGCCGCCGGTGCAGATATCGTCCATTTTGATGTGATGGACAACCATTATGTCCCTAACCTGACCATTGGTCCTATGGTGTGTAAGGCGTTGCGCAAGCATGGCGTAACCGCGCCCATCGATGTGCACCTGATGGTCAAGCCGGTGGATCGTATGATCGCCGATTTTATCGAAGCCGGCGCTACTTACATCACCTTTCATCCCGAAGCCAGTGAACATATCGATCGCAGTCTGCAGTTGATCCGAGAAGGAGGCTGCAAGGCCGGGTTGGTGTTTAACCCCGCCACGCCGCTGCACTGCCTGGAACATGTTATGGATAAACTGGACATGATTCTGCTGATGTCGGTGAATCCTGGGTTCGGCGGACAGAAGTTTATTCCCTCGACGCTGAATAAGTTGCGGCAGGCACGTCAGTTGATCGAGGACAGTGGTCGCGATATCCGTCTGGAAGTAGACGGTGGCGTCACTGTCGACAACATTGGCGAAATTGCGGCGGCAGGTGCCGATACGTTCGTGGCCGGCTCGGCCATTTTTAATACCGATGATTATGCTGCCACCATCGCCGCGATGCGTGCTGAACTGGCCAGGGCGTGAGTCTGTGTATCGGCGGGCAATTTAAGCCCGGCCTTATTTTGTTTGACCTCGACGGCACACTGGTCGACAGCGTGCCGGATCTGGCGTTGGCGGTCGATCAGATGCTGCAACGTCTGGGACGTGAGCCTGCCGGGGAGCAGCGGGTGCGGGGCTGGGTCGGCAATGGCGCCCCCATGCTGGTCCGGCGCGCATTGACCGGCCTGCAGCACCCCGAAGCCGAGCCGGCGCAATTCGCCGTTGCCCACGATTATTTTCTTCAGGCCTACGCGGCCTGCGCCACCGAAGCCAGCAGGCTGTACGACGGCGTGCGCCCCTTCCTGCAGGCCGTGCAGCAGGCGGGTATTCCGATGGGTGTGGTAACCAATAAACCTGTGCGTTTTGTACCGGGGTTGTTGGAACACTTTGCCCTGTCTGAATGCTTCTCTCTGGTACTGGGGGGCGATTCTCTGGCCGAGAAGAAACCGCATCCTCTGCCATTGCAGCATGCGGCAGGGCATTTTGGTTTGCCGGCATCTCAGGTTTTGATGGTGGGGGACTCCTGCAATGATGTGCTGGCGGCACGAGCGGCAGGGTGTCCGGTAGCGTGCGTGAGCTACGGGTACAATCACGGTATTCCGATCCGCGATTCGGCGCCGGATTGGGTGGTTGATTCACTGCCTGAGCTGCTATAAGGTGCCAAAAACCCCCGGCAGCGCCCGGGGTGCATAATCAGGAGGCCTGGTCTGCCCCGTGTTGATCAGATAACA
>JBFGYY010000034.1:0-13330 GCA_041587095.1 Motiliproteus sp.
CGGAAGCCACCTCGCCGCCGCCCCACTTCCCGGCTAGAGATAAAGTGGATTGGTAGTCCACCAGTTTGGCGTTGGCCTTCACTAGAGTTTCAGTCCGCAGGTAATTCTGCTTGACCCAGTTCAAGCGGTGTCGGGTTAAGGCGGGCACTTGGTGCTTGATCAGCGGCTCCAATCCGATGTTACAGGCCTCCGCCAATAACACCGCGCAGACGCTGACAGTCAGGTCCTCGGCACGGGCATTGGATTCGTTGACATGGGTAAATTCGTTGGCGAAGCTAGTATGAGCGTCTATCTCCAGCAACAGCTCCGTGAGATCCACACTGGGCAGCAAGGCTTCGACCTGCTCGGAGAGCTGCGTCAGGCTGGGCGGTTCATCCAGCTTGTCAAAGTTCGTGATGGTCAATGTGGGCCGCTTGCCGGACAGATCCAATTCAACAGCCTTGTTGTCGTCGAAGTTGACGACTACCTGTCTGTAGCTGGCATCCAGTTGTCGCACCAGACCATCAATGGCTTCTCGGGGATTCAGTGGATGACCGAGTGACCGGCAGACCTGAATACGGTTGGCCTGCCACTCTTAGCCCTGCAACAGCTTGGCCCGTGGGTCACCCCAGCGATCGCTGTTCTCTACACAGACATCACGGCGGCGCAGGCTGTCTTGCAGCTTATCGAGAAAGCACAGTGTGTAGCCTCGCTTGGTGACTCGCCCCTCTTTGTCAAACACCAGACGTTTCCAGGGATTGGAAACAATGTCCAGTGGAGCCTCTTCCAGTTGCTGCTTGCGCGATTTCAACAGACCGGCCAGATAGTGATGGGCTTCCAGGGTCGCCTTGCCCGCCGGAGCCGCTTTGAACTCGATATCACACAGTAATTTCGGTAAGAAGCGTCTGACCCTGCCATACTGTTCCACCATTTCATCTTGAAAGTTGTCGTCGTAGGGGCGAGCCAGTTCATGGACGGTGCAATGGATGCCGCCAGTTTTTCACGCGGAATTTTGGCAAAGATGGCCGACCTCAGTAGTTCATCCTGCGTACTTTCATTGAGGATCAGGGCACAAACCTCCGCCAGGCCAGCGCGGATTTATCCAGATCCTTCAGTGTCCGCAACCGCTTTTTCTGGCCCAGCTTTTTGGCCTCACCGGCAATATAGGTAATCAGTAAATCCAGCACGTCCAGGGCTTCATCGAGGGCGATGGTCTCATATGCCCTGGCGAAAGCCACCAAGATGGCCGTGCGCTTTCTCTCCGGCATGCGGGCTATCTTGTGCATAGAAATCATTCCGGCATGACGGGCGATGTTTTTAAAGCGGACTGGCGGGATGCCGGTAAAATCCAGCTCATGCATGCCGAAGGCCTTCAGCTCCTGATAACGGCCAACCGCCTCATTAAAGGTGGGACCGCTGATCGTCACCGGCCCCTTGCGGTAGCGGTCAAAGCGGGAAGTTCGTGTTCCCTCCGGAACCTGAAGCAACATCTCAAGCTTTGCGGTCTGCTCCGATGTCGGCAACGCCGACAGCCGTTGCCACAAGCGACTGCTGGCCCGCTCGCGCACTTCGGAAATCAAGCGGGTCAGTGTGGTGGCTCCGGCCAGCAGGACCACGGCCACGTGAACTCCCGGTACTGATACTGGGTACGGATCTGGGCCGTGTGCTCCCGTCGAGTGGTCTCACGCTGTGTATAGGTGGACAGGGTTGCCATATCGGTGATGCCAAGCTGTCGTGCGACAAACCATTGGGCATTGGCCGGCACCCGTGACAGATCGGTGAGGAAGGTTCCCAGGAATCGAACGCAGCCCAACTGTAAGGCGACACCGAAACGGTTCTGATCACCACGCCGCTGAAGGATGAAAGCAAGGTCGGCTTCATCCAGATGAAAGTAGCGGGCCAACTGCACTTCATTCGGTTCGCCAGAAAATTGCCCATAGCTGGCTTTCTGTTCCGAGGTTAAAAAATCGACGGGCATGTGCTACCCCAACCAATAACTGTAAGAATCGTGAATATTCGCAGTGTCTATTAATTTATAAGTTGGTGGACATCATAAAGTGCCCACAATAAACTGTCTAATAAATCGCTTTTCTCAGAGTTAGTAGACAGGCGATCTAGTAATCGATTTAGGAGACTATTTTCACCTCATGAGACTCTTCGGTTATGCTCGTGTGTCCACAAGCCAGCAATCGCTCGATGTGCAAGTCAAAGCCCTCAAGGCGGAAGGAGTAAGAGCCAATCGAATCTTTACCGATAAATTAACGGGTAGCCATGTTAACCGAGAGGGATTACGCCTATTGAGGTTAAAGGTGGAGGAAGGCGATGTAATCCTGGTGAAAAAGCTGGATCGCCTTGGCCGTGACACTGCTGACATGATCCAGTTAATCAAGGAGTTCGATGAAATGGGTGTTGCTATCCGCTTTCTGGATGATGGCATTAGCACGGAAGGCACTATGGGAAAGATGGTTGTTACCATTCTTTCTGCCGTGGCACAGGCGGAGCGACAACGGATACTGGAAAGAACAAATGAAGGACGTGTTGAGGCAAAAGCGAAAGGTGTTAAATTTGGTCGCAAGCGAACTATTGACCGAAGACGAGTAAAAGAGCTTCATGAGGAAGGGGTCGGGGCTACAGACATTGCCAAGCAAATGGGTATCGGCAGGTCTACAGTGTATAAATTACTTAAGTAATGTCTGTCCAACGGCACTGAGCCGATGGTCGGTTGGAATTGGCGAATACCTCAATCACTCCGCTGCACCAGAATCAAGAAACCGGACATAGTTTACGCACCTTTGAGAAACTGGTAACGGCGGCACCTGCAACTTACCCGCCATGCTTAGCTTCTCAGACTTGGGGTTTGCTTCTACATGACTCAGAACGGAAGCGGACAGAGCTTTCTCCGGACCCGGGCTTTTAGATTGAATCGGGTTCAAGTTATGGGACCGGTAGCAAATTGCGTTGAGCAGCTTCGAGTGGCCCGCACCTCGGCACAACTCATACCGCGAGCAGCGATTTCCACTGCTCCATGGGATTTCTGGACCATCGACCTTGGAGACATCTGGATCATCCAACTCTGAACCTTTGCAGATACCAGCAGCACCTCAAAGCGGACAGAATTCTGGTGATTTCTGCTCAGCGTCCAAAATGAAGCCTCAACATATTACGCCTTTGTGGCCAGCTGTCTGACGGACACCATCAAGCCAAAAACGCTGCCAATGACTTTTTCACATGCTCTCATTCCAAATAGTCCTTTGTCCTCGCTAGCCTAATGAATTCCCATGTACATCTATTACTTGTACTCAGAGGCAATGTGGATGGAAAGACAGCCCTATCGCACCGAGCAGGACCTGATCGGCTCACTCGATGTACCGGCCAATGCGCTCTACGGTATCCAGACTCAACGGGCACTGGAGCTATACCCCCTGCATGGAGAGAAGCCGCTGGCCGCCTATCCCGAGCTTCTTATCGCCATGTTGCAGGTAAAGAAAGCGGCTGCGTTGGCCAACATGGCCGCTGGCGAGCTTGAGCAGCCCCTGGGGCATGCCATTGTCGAAGCGATCGATACGCTGATTGATACCTACCCTGAGGATCAGTTTCCCGTTCACGCATTTCACGGCGGCGGTGGCATCTCCAGCAATATGAACCTCAACGAGGTGATCGCTAATCTGGCCAATCGTGACACCTTTGATCAACCCTTGGGCAGCTATACGCCGATTCACCCCAACGATCATGTCAACCTGAACAATTCGACCAGCGACGTCCTTTCCACCGCGGGCCATATCGCCGTCATCATCAAATGGATGGGGCTAAAGGAAGAACTTGAGCAGCTCGCCCAGGGGTTCGAGGGTCAGGGAAGGCGATGGAAAGAGATCCAGAAGCTCGCCCGGACCTGCCTTCAGGACGCGGTGGAGATCGGTTTTGACGATTTCTTCAGCGGTTACCAATCCCTTATCAAGCGCAACCTGCAGCGTATCGATGCTGACATCGCAGCGCTGTACCAAGTCAACCTGGGAGGAAACATTATCGGTCGCCGGGGAGATTGCTCTGAACCAGTATTTGAGCGCCTGATAAGCCAGTTGAACGAAGTGGTCGGCACCGACCAGTTCGAACGCGCCGATAACCTCTTTGATGCCTCGCAGAACAATGATCCGCTGGTCGCGGTGGCCAGCCGCCTGGACCTGCTTTCCAGAGGGCTGATTAAAGTTGCCAAGGACTTTCGGCTGATGGCTTCCGGCCCCCAATCGGGGCTCGGCGAGATTACCCTGCCGGCCGTCCAGCCTGGATCCTCGGCGATGCCGGGAAAGGTCAACCCGACCATCCCTGAATTCTTGATTCAGTGCTGTATGCAAGCATCAGGGCGGTGTTTTAGCGCACAAATGACCCTGGATCACGGAGAGCTGGATTATACGCCCTGGCAATCGCTGGTCGTCAGCAATCTGCTTGATGCACTCACCTGCCTGGAAAATGGCGTGCGGACCTTTACTCGCCATTGCCTGAACGGCGTTGAAGTCAATACCGAACGCAATATGCGTAACATCAACACGCTGATACCCACCGTGATTCGCCTGAAACAGGCTCGGGGCTACGCCTTTGCGGCCCAAGTGTTCAAAGAAACAGGCGGCGATCTAGAGCGCATCCGCCGTTATCTGGGTCAGGACACGGAGAATCCACCGCCGGCAGCAGAATAACAGTGTCTCCTGCCACCAGCAGCCGTGTTTATGTAAGCATGAGTTTTTCGCACAGCGCCATGCCGTACTGTCGATTGTGGCGCCGCTGACCTCCCCCTAAGATTTTCGAAGCCTCGGCCCGACAATAATCGGGTCTCGGTATGAAGCACGCAAAAGGCGCTCCGTGGAGACCATGACAGCAAGCGCCTCCTTGCCCCTTAACCCTAACGACAACAAACAGGAGCATCACATGGCTTCAATGGACAATATCCCTCTACCTTGGGCAACCGAGTGGCTGAGCCAGCCCAAACAGCAATACATCAACGGCGAGTGGGTCAATGGTGCCAGCGCAGAGAGCTGGACGGTGAAGAACCCGGCCAATGGTCAGGCGCTGTGCGCCTTTGCGATGGCCGATGCGGAGCAGGTGGAAACGACCGCGCAGATCGCTAACCAGCGCCATGAAGCCGGCATCTGGAGCAAGGTCAGCCGTACCGAACGTGCCAATACCCTGCGTGAGATCGCGCGCCTCATCCGTGAGAACACTGAAAAGCTGGCCCTGCTGGAGACCCTGCCCAACGGTAAGCTGTTCAGCGAGTCCATGTTGGATGATATCCCCACCTGCGCCGATATCTTCGAATACTACGCCGGCTGGACCGATAAATTCTACGGTGAAACCTCACCGGTAGAGGATGGCTTCCTTAACTACACCCTTAAAGAGCCCGTCGGCGTGTGTGGCCTGATCGCACCCTGGAACTTCCCGCTGTATCAGGCGAGCCTGAAGATCGCCCCCGCGTTGGCGATGGGTAATACGGTCATCATCAAACCCTCCGAATACACGCCGTTGACCGTTATCTACCTGATGGAGCTGATCGACAGCCAGCTGGACATCCCCGCCGGGGTCATCAACCTGCTGCTGACCGACGGCAAGATGGCCAATCAGATGACCCTGAGCAACAACGTACACAAGATTTCCTTCACCGGCAGCACCGGCGTGGGGCGCAAGATCGTGCAGAACTCCGGCCAGTCCAACCTGAAGGCGGCGACGCTGGAGCTGGGCGGTAAATCACCCTGTATTTTCTTTGCCGACACACCGGACCTGGACTGTGCCATCGACCGGGCGTTTACGGTGATGTTTTCCCACAAGGGCGAGAAGTGCTCCGAACCCACCCGCTTCCTGATCCACGACAGCATCTACGACTATGTCCTGGAGAAACTGGTTGCCAAGGCGAACGCCATCAAATGCGGTGACCCGCTGGAAGAAGGCGTTGATCAGGGACCGCAATGCAACGAGGCCCAGTTCAACAAGATCATGGAGTACATTGAGATCGGCAAAACCGAAGCCAAGCTGGTCGCCGGTGGTTATGCCGATACCGAGGGTGAAAATGCCAACGGATACTTCATCCGCCCAACCATCTTCTCCGATGTTCCTCCCGATGCACGTATCGCCCAGGAAGAAATCTTCGGCCCGGTGCTGAGCTGCATCCGTTTCCAAACCACGGAAGAAGCGGTGGAGATCGCCAACAGCACCGAATTCGGCCTGGCTGCCGGATTGTACACCGCCGATGTCTCACGGGCTCACCGCGTCGCCGAGCAACTGGATGCCGGCATGCTGTTTATCAATCGCTACGGCTGCTACGGCCTGGCCGCGCCCTTCGGCGGTTTCAAGCAGAGCGGCTGGGGTAAGGAGATGGCGATCCACTCGCTGGCATCGTACACCAAGACCAAGGGGGTCTGGGTTTACTACGGCGACGAGTAAACGACACCAACGCTGGTTGTGCTAAAAGCCTCCGAACCAACCTCGGGGGCGACTTCACTGAGTGAAAAACAATTAGACAAGAGGCATGGCGGCGACAGCTGTACATGCCCAATCTCTGAGGATTTGCTATGCAATATGTACGACTCGGCCAGTCTGGCCTGAAAGTATCCCGTCTCTGCCTGGGCACCATGAACATGGGTTCCAAAGAGTGGAAGCCCTGGATTTTCGATGAAAAAGAGAGCGAGCCAATCATCCGCCACGCGCTGGACAATGGCGTCAACTTTATCGACCTGGCCGACTTCTACTCCATCGGTGCCGGCGAAGAGGTGGTGTGCAACGTGCTGCGTCGTATCGGGCGCCGTGATGAGCTGGTGATCACTACCAAGGTAGGCTACGCCATGAGCGACGATATCAACGCTCAAGGCCACTCCCGCAAGCATATCTTCGACGCCATCGATGCCTCATTGACGCGGATGGGGATGGACTACGTCGACATCTACATGCTGCACTACTTCGACACCGAGACCCCGGTGGAGGAAACCATGGGGGCCCTGAATGATATCGTGCTGTCCGGTAAGGCCCGCTATATCGGTGTGTCTACCATGAATACCTGGCAGTTTGCCAAGACATTGCAGGTCTGCGACAAAAACGGCTGGGCACGCCCGATCAACATGCAGCTGCAACTCAACTGCGCTTACCGGGAAGAGGAGCGTGAGATGATCCCCTACTGCATGGATCAGGGTATCGGCGTGTCGGTATTCAGCCCGCTGGCACGGGGTATCCTCACCAGCGACCTGCAATCGACCCGCAACCAGACCGATTTCTTCACCGCCGAGATGTACAACGACCAGGCGTCCAAGGATATCGCCCACTCGGTAGCCAAGGTTGCCGATGCCCGGGGCTGTCTGCCGGCGCAGGTGGCGCAGGCTTGGGTACTGCAAAAACCGGAAATCTCTTCCATGCTGGTCGGTGCGGATAACACGGCCCAGTTCGACAGCGCACTGGCGGCTTTGGAGATGAAACTGACCGAGGAGGAGATCTACGAGATCGAGCGTAATTACACGCCATGCGATCTGATCACGGATTACACCGCTGGCAAGCGTATTCCGCGCACGGCGCGCCCCGCCAAGGCGCCGTTTGCCGACTGATCGTCAGGCCACCCGCGCCATACGTACCTGTAAGTGGCGACCTGCCCCGCGAAGGCGGGGCCAGGTCCCGGTTCCGTTGCAAGCCTACCGGCTCTGGCTTAATGCAACCCTTGCCCTGCCTAGTGCAGGGCTTTTTTATCTGCACGATGTCCCCAAACCGGTCTCGCAAACAGCGTTGCGAGCGTAGCAACTGCGCATGCTGTAGGAGTCTACGGGCCGGCTCAGACAAGCTGATTACGACCGATCCCATGCATTACTTTTTGTAATGCCCAAGTGAATTTATGTGGCTTTCGATGCCGCCCCGTAGATGCAAAGGTATCCCTTAGGTTCTCCACTGCTGGCTATAAAGCGTCTCACTTCAGCTGAGACCTCTCTCAGCAAGGGGGCCCCAGCTGTACCAGACCCATATGATTCGGTCACGGGCCAGCGAGCATACTTAAAACAAAAACTAATCCTGGAATCGCGCTCATGATTAAAAAACTAATACATCAAGCCGTCACTCTTCTGGCAGCAAGTGCAATGACCACAACGGTTCTCGCAGCTGATAAGGTTATCGTTGGTGGAAAATTTTTCACAGAGCAGTTCATTCTCTCTGAGATGACTACTCAATTGCTGAAAGCCCAGAACATTCCCGTCGAACAGAAAACGGGGATGGGCAGTTCACTGGTTCGCAAAGCCCAGGAAAACGGCGAGATCGACCTGTATTGGGAATATACCGGCACCGCGTTGGTGGTATACAACAAGGTGAAAGATCAGTTGAGCCCGGAACAGACCTATAACCGGGTCAAAGAGATGGACGCTAAAAAAGACCTGGTATGGCTGAAGCCCTCTAACGCCAACAACACTTTCGCTCTCGCGGTGCGCAAGCAGGATGTGGGCAAGATCGGCTTGCAAACCCTCTCTGACCTGGCAAGCGCTTACCGTGATAAAAAAGAGATTACGCTGGCCGGTACGGCCGAGTTTATCGGCCGCACAGACGGTCTTAGAAGCCTGCAGAAGGCCTATGATTTCCGAGTGCCGCGAAGCCAGCTCAAGTCTATGGACGCAGGACTCACCTATAACGCACTGAAAGATGGGCTGGTCGATATTGCCCTTGTTTTTGCAACCGACGGGCGTATCGCCGCCTTTGATTTCGAGATACTAAAGGACGATAAACAGTTTTTCCCAAACTATGCCGTAGTCCCCGTCATCCGTAAAGAAGTCCTGGAACAGTATCCGGCACTGGAAACCGTGCTCAACGCGCTTTCCGCCAGACTCGACGATGCCACCATGCAACGTCTGAATGCCAGCGTGAATATTGATAAGAAATCGGTGCAATCGGTTGCTGCTGAATTCCTGAAAGCCAATAACCTGCTGTAACTTTCCTCACCCGGGGCTGTTCGCAGCCCCTGCTAGCTTGCAGGTGCCCCACATGAACCTGATCGATTTTTTTATGCAGAATCAGGAGCTTATTCTGACAAGTACCTTTGAGCATATCGCACTGGTGGCATGCGCGGTGGGCTTTGCCATTGTTGTCGGTGTGCCCGTAGGTATTGCCATCACCCAGAATAGATCGGTTGCCGATATCGTGCTCTATTTGGGTTCTGTCATCATTACGATCCCATCGATTGCTCTCTTCGGTCTGATGATTCCGTTGCTGTCCCAGATTGGTCATGGAATAGGCTACGTCCCGGCGGTGATCGCGGTCTTTCTTTATGCACTCTTGCCTATCATTCGCAACACCTACACGGCGATCAACGATGTGCAGCCGGCATTGAGGGAAGCGGCCAGAGGCATCGGAATGAGCACGCTTCAACGGATAGTAAAAGTGGAGATCCCCTTGTCACTGCCGGTGATTATGGCCGGCGTTCGGTCTGCGGTGGTAATCAATATCGGTGTCATGGCCATCGCCGCTTACATCGGGGCCGGAGGCCTGGGTAGCATCATCGCCCGCGGAATCTCCCAGAGTGACGCCACTCAGGTATTCGCCGGCGCCATCGGCGTCAGTGTTCTGGCCATTGTAGCCGATGGTTTACTTTATTGGCTGCAGCGAAAATTAACCCCGCCAGGGGTTCAAGCACACTGATTAAACGAATATATGCACACCAGATAAGAATAAGTAGCAGGTAAAGGCATGATTAAACTCGAAAAGCTGACAAAGATTTTTGACTCTCATGGTCATAAGGTCATCGCAGCCAATCAGATTGACATGGAAGTAGCTAGCGGAGAGATCTGCGTCCTGCTGGGGCCGTCCGGCTGTGGTAAAACCACCACCCTGAAGATGATAAACCGCATCATTCACCCTACCTCGGGAAAGGTTTATATCAACGGCGAGGATACATCCACGCTTTGCGATACCGAACTCAGACGCCATATCGGCTATGTCATTCAGCAGATCGGTCTGTTTCCGAATATGACCATCGAAGAGAACATCTGTGTGGTTCCGGACCTTCTAGGTTGGCCAAAAAACAAATCTAGGCAGCGTGCAAAGGAACTGCTGGATCTGGTGGCGCTGGATCCATCTGTATTCCTCAAGCGCTATCCTGCGCAACTGTCCGGGGGACAGCAGCAACGCGTTGGAGTCATTCGAGCATTGGCAGCCGATGCGCCGGTGATGCTGATGGATGAACCCTTTGGGGCGATCGATCCAATCAACCGCGAAGTCATTCAGGATGAATTTCTAAAGATGCAGCAGGAGTTGAAAAAGACCATTCTCTTCGTCAGTCACGATATTGATGAGGCCGTCAAAATGGCAGATAAGATTGCCATCTTTTCACAGGGTGAACTACTGCAGTTCGCGTCCCCAAATGACATTCTGGCTAATCCGGTGAGCCAGTTTGTCGAGGACTTTGTCGGTACGGACCGTGCGATCAAGCGCCTCAAACTGTTCCGTGTAGCCGAAGCGATGTCCGCGCCAGCAGAGAGTGTCAATGACGATGTACCGGTCATCAGCATCGAATCAAATCTGACCGATGCCTCTGCGCTGCTCTATAGCACAACCGCTCCGTTGCTGCGGTGTGTCGATGGTTACAACGAGACCGTTGGCCACCTGAGTCATCAGCATATATCCGATTTTCTGAGTAAAGCATCCCATCGGTAAGGAGAGGGTCTATGTCCAAATCTCTGTTGAATTGGGTCACCAAATGGCTGGTGATTGCCGCCATCGTGTTGATATTTGCAGCCTCTTTTGAAGAGGGGACGTTAGAAGAGGTCCTTTACTATACCCCGGATATCATCTACCTGGGTGGTCAGCATCTGGAGCTTGCCCTGGTCTCGGGGTTTGCAGCCATCCTCGTGGCTATCCCACTGGGCATTGTTCTTAGTCGCCCGGGCATGGTCCGCTATGCCGAGTATGTGATGCAAGGGCTTAATGTCGGGGCAACCATCCCTACCCTGGCCCTGCTGGCCATGAGCATGACCTTTCTGGGGATCGGTTTCATGCCGGCTGCTTTCGGACTTTTTGTCATCACCCTGCTGCCGATTGCACGTAATACCTATACCGGCCTACGGAATGTTCCGAGTCATCTGAATGAAGCGGCCCGTGGTATGGGGATGAACCCCATGCAACGTCTTATCCGGGTGGAACTGCCAAACTCCCTGAGTGTTATTTTTGCTGGCACCCGTACCGCCTTTTCTCTCAATATCGGCACCGTTCCAATCGCATTTCTGATTGGTGGGGGCGGCTTGGGTGAGTTGGTATTTATGGGTATACGGCTGGACGATACGCCGATGACGCTGGCCGGCGCTATCGCAACAGCCGGGCTGGCGGTATTGGTGGATATAGCACTGGGTTTGTTATCACAGCTCTGTATTCCGAAAGGCGTTGCGTTAGCAGCCCATAGCTGATTATCCGATTGTTAACATTTTTTGAATGAGCAGGCGGATGGTAATTCCTATGAACCCCAAGATGGTTTGTAGGATGCGTATATTTTTACCGATCATGCCTGCTCTTGCTTATCGAGCCCATTAAAAACTGCGCACAAAAGTCGCCATCTAGTATTTAGCCTGGAGAGTTTTACGCCCACTGCCGGAAATCTTTGGAGCCAATAAACAACATCGTTTAGGAGTCTTAAATGTTACTCGTCAAAGGTCATTATTGCTTCGATCTACCTTCAACAGAGGTCATTAAATTGCTCGAGCAGGTTGGCCTGATTGGAGAGGCCTTAGTTTGTATTAACCATCTTGAGATGTCCGGCGATGGCAGCTACCGCTTTGCGATGCACCTGAACGTACCCAAATTGGGCGGTTTCTATCGAGGGGATCTGCAATTGGAAGAGGTTACCTTGGACGATGCGGTGGGCGCCGGTCAACGGAGTTATCAGATAGAGGTGACCGGGGATCGCTTTGGAACCCCCATGCACGCGTCAGGCGTGATGTCGCTTGAAGCCATTGAAAAATCACAGACAGCACTAAGTTACGAAGTCGAAACGAATGCTTTTGATAACTATGACCGGCATGTGCTGATGATTGCCAAACCGGTTGCTCCACGCATCATTAACCGCGGGCTGCAGGAAGTCGAGAGCTTTTTGAATCAACCGCCGGTTCAGGGTGCTTCTGAGGTTCCGGTCAATTGCGCTGGCCTTCAGTAGTTGTCTCCACATACGAATCTGAATCACCTGATAAAGCCGCACCCAGCTAGCTACAGTATCACCTTGTTCGCGAGACCAAAACGGCACTGCCCCTTAACTTGCTGTTTGAGTTAGGGGGTATTTTCTTTATAGACTTCCAGTTGTCTCAACCCGAAATTCAGCTTATCTATGTAGTTTACGCACTGCGAAAAGTTTTTTGAACAAACTGCATGAAAAGCATATTCAGCTACTGGTTTCTCATATAAAAACTCGATCTTTTCTCTGTCGGCGATGCCGAAGTTGTTTTTCAGAAGCCATCTCCCAACATCGTAATCGACAACAAAAGCATCTATCCTGCCCCTTATTAGCATGCCAAGATTTTGTAGATCAGTGGACGCAACCTCTATATTCAAACCACTTGACTTAGCATCAAAGTTTTCCCCATAGCTATACCCCCTTGTTACCCCGACAATCTTGTTTTTCAATGTAGATAATTTATCTAGATCCGGCTTTTCATTATCATTATTTCCCTTAAGCACCGCAAATACGGCTATCCCAGAAAACAACTTATCAGAATAGATCCACTTCTCTTCCCTGTCTTTCGTTTTAATCCAGCCATAGGATATCCCTTTCCCAGAGTTTATTTCTAACTCCACTCTTTTCCAAGGCTTGAACTCCAGCTCAACGTCGACTCCAGATGCCTTAAATGCCCTTGTGAGAATTGTGCTAACAGAGCCTTTATCTATTGATCCTTTTTGGATATATGGAGGCCACTCGCCCACTGTCAAAATAACACTTTCGGCAAAAGCAACGCTTTGGTAAAAGCCAAGAACGACAAAGGTTAAAACAAACAGGTATATTTTCTCCAAAATCATTTACCCCCTACCCACTTGCGACAAATAATGTCAGCTCGGGATTTTATTGACATTATAGCGCGCGCTAAAGCCCGCCTACGCTCAAACCAGTTCCTGATTACCCACATTCGTCAGTCATAGCTATACTGTATGCACGAACAGTATGATCATGCATACAGTATTGGTGGAGATACGATCATGGCGAAGAACAAGGTTCAGTTTCAAAAGGGCTACAGCCTGTTTGAGTTCATGCAGGACTACGGCATGTTAGCGGCACCGAGGAACAGTACGAAAACGCGCTGTGGACCTGGCGTTACCCGCAGGGCTTTGTCTGTAGCGAGTGCGGCAACAGAACGTATTGCCGGCTGAAAAGCCGTCC
>JBFGYY010000035.1:0-13293 GCA_041587095.1 Motiliproteus sp.
AGCCTCGCCGCCGGCGGCCTGGTGACCGTTTATTTCGCTGAGCATCGGCCGCTGCTCCATGCCGCCGTGGTGGGGGTGCTGGCCAGCATCATCACCCAGGCCACGTCGATGGCCAATCGCGACTTCAGCCTGATGAGCGGGATACTGGTGGTGCTCGGGGCGCTGTCCGCCACCCTCAGCGCCGGCATCATCTGCCGGCGCGGCGGCTTTAAATCGACGAACTAACCAAAGCGTTCGGCAAGGTCAAAGGTCGACTCTCGACCGATACGGCTGACAAAACCGAATTCGGCGACCCGCTCGGCGATCGACTCGACGTCCAGCGGCAGGTTGTCACGCTCCAGCCGCTATAGCAGGATCATCAGTATAGCTTCGCTGTGACCTTCGAACACCAGCGGGTAAAAGGCGGGATTAACTGAATGGCCCTCGTCCCAATAAAATTGCCGTCCACTTCAACGGCCCCGGATTACCCTCTACAAGAAAGGGCCCCGAACAGGGCCCTTTAATCGAGACCTCTACGCTTCACGGCGCAGAGGTCTTAACAGGCTTTATGGTAGCCTCCTTTCGTTATAGAAAACTCGGCAGCCATAGCGAAACAGCGGGTACAAAGGTAATCAGCAAAAGCAGCGTCAGCATGACAGCGAGAAATGGAACCAGTTGCCGGGAAATCTTCTCGATTCCCACCCCGGATAGCTGGCTGGCAACAAAGATGTTGACCCCCAGTGGCGGGGTGCAGAAACCAATGGCAAGATTTACGGTAACGATGACACCAAACATAATGGGATCGATCCCAAGACTCTTGACAACGGGCAACAATATGGGTGTCAGAATAATGATCGATGAAATGGTCTCCATAAACATGCCAATAAGCAGCAGCATCACGTTTATCATCAGAAGAATGATGATTGGATTCTCCGACACGGTAACCAGCCAACTGGCAATATCGGCCGGGATTCTCTCTAGGGTGATAAGACGTCCAAAGGTGGTCGCAAATATGATAAGTACTAATATGGACCCGGAGGTCAGGGAGCTCTTGGCGAAAATCTTTGGAAGATCCGACAGCGAGATATCCTTGTAGATATATACGCCGCAAATGATTGCGTAGACCACCGCCACCGCGCCCGCCTCGGTTGGGGTGAAAATGCCGCCGTAGATACCACCAAGAATGATGACCGGTATTAAAAGCGCCCAAATAGAGCGTTTGAATTCGTTCCTAATCCGGGTAACCGATGTCACCTCACTGGAATCAGATTTAAGGGCGAATTTTCTGGATGAAAACCGGCTATACGCCATAAAAGCTGCACCAAAAATAAGACCAGGGATCGTTCCAGCCAGGAAGAGCTTGCCGATGGACACCTCGGCCGTCACACCGTAGATAATAAAGGGAATGCTTGGTGGTATCATGACGCCAATAATCCCTGAGGCAGCTGTCAGCGCGGCACCGTATTCAGTCTTGTAGCCTTGTTTTCTCATCTCGGGTATCAGGTTTGACCCGATAGCCGCCACGGTGGCAGGAGCCGAGCCGGAAATGGCCGAGAAAAACATGGATGCCAGCACGTTAATGTAACAAAGAGAGGCTTTGATATGCCCGACCAATGAAGCCGCAAAGCTGATCAGCCGCTTGGAAAGCCCCCCTTGCTGCATGAGATCCCCCGCCAACACAAACAGTGGGACCGCAATCAACGGAAACGAATCTGCCCCCGTTACAATGGATCTTGCCATCAGGTTCATTGGCGGACTCCCCTCCACGAACAGAAGAACAGCAAGACTGGAAATACCCAAGCACAAAGCAATTGGGGCACCGAGAAAAAGCAGTACGGCAAGCGAGCCAAACAGAACTGTAGTAGTCATACCAAACACCAATTATTTTTATATTTACGAGTTTGCAGAAGCGTGATTTTGCAGCTTCGCCGGCACAATCGTTCTCAGGATGTGTTGTGAAACCCTGAATACAGACAACAAAGCACCAACCGGGGCCGACATATACAGAAATGCAATGGGCATATTGAGCACGACTGACTTCTGAGCCAGTACGTAGGGGAGCGTTATCAACTTGTAGGAATGCCAAGTCAACACGATAAAGAAAATAACAATCAACACATCGACTGACATTTCTACGGCCTTTTTAAAGCCCTGAGGAAACAGGTCCACGAAGACCGTTACGCGCACATGGCGCCGCTCCTTAAAAGCGTAACTGATGCCGATCCAGATAAACCATACGAATGTCCACAGCACCGCTTCCTCTGTCCAGGACAGCGGGCTATTGAAGACATAGCGCATAAATATTTGAGCCGATATAAAAGCAACAATGACAGCGAGCAGAGCCGCAGCCAATGCAGATTCCAAGTGCTCATCGAACCATCGAAGTATTCTCATAGAAATACCCTCCATCAATAAAACAAATCATCAACCTGTCAGAATTATACACCTGACATATCAGATATCAACAGAATAATTCCTAGCCGCTCCGGCTGGCAAAAACTTCTACACACAAGCACAATCAAAAATATATATCATTATAAAACATATATTTATATAACTTATTCTGCATGATTCCGCACGCTGAAAGCTCTAATCAGCTTTTAAGCTTGCATACTGAGATATGATATGTCAGCATAATTTGGCGTCGTTGCTCTACCTCGTTGACATCCAAGTCAAGCCAGAAAAGCTCTAAAAGAGCGTGCAGGCCCTCGGGCCAAGTCGACGCAGGAACTAAAATATCAATCAAATAGCCATCAAAAATAATAGGGTAAAAACATGAGCATGCTTAAAACCGTTGGTGCCATGGCGTTAGCCGGAGCCTTTGCTTTCTCTTCCACGGCCACCACCGCCGCTACCGTTGTCCGGGTCGGCCACGGGGCAAATGAAAACTACCATATGCACCGAGCACTACTGCGTTTTGAAGAAGTCCTCGAGAAACACTCGAAAGGAAAATTTGACGTGCAGATTTACCCTTCCTCTCAAATGGGCCCGGATAGGGAAATGATCGAGGGCGTCCAGTCAGGCGTCCTTCAGATGGCCGTTTCACCTTCCTCCTTCTATTCCGGCTGGGACAACTCCTTCGACGCCATCGAGTTGCCATTTATTTATCCCAGCAAGAAAGTGGCGCTGGATACAGTCCACGGGCCTGCCGGTAAGGGGATGCTCAAGCGTCTCGAAAATATGAACCTCGTTGGCTTGGGCTGGCTGGAAAATGGCGTGCGCCACATCACCAATAACACCCGCGAAATCCGAAACCCCGAAGACCTCAAAGGCGTCAAGCTGCGCACCATGAAAGTTCCGGCGCACATGGATACCTTTAACGCCCTGGGTGCCAGCCCCACGCCCATGAACTTTGGCGAGGTATACTCAGCCCTGCAGCAGGGCGTCATCGACGGTCAAGAAAACCCAGTCGCCCATATTCATGCGCAACGCTTTTATGAAGTGCAGAAGTTTATGAGCCTGACCGGACATGTCTTTACCTTCTATATTCCTGTGGTATCTCTGGATTTTTGGCATACCCTGGATGCGGAAGATCAGCAACTGTTCATCGAGGCAATGAAAACGGCTGAATCCTATCAACAGGAACTGGTGAATGCAGAAGAGTCCGAGCAACTGATGGAGATCGAGAAATCTGGCGTCAAGGTGTCCAAGCTCAGCCCCGCTGAGCTGCAGGAGTTCAAGCGCCTCGCCGAAAGTGTCCGCCAGAAATACCGCGAGCGCATGAAAGATGGCGTCTATGATGATTGGATGAAGGCAATCGACAACGCCTCCTGACAAGCACTCAAAAGGCGATACCACCGGGTATCGCTTTTTTCTGGTCACTGTCTAGCGGAGTGCAGTAGATGTTCAACGATAGAATAGAACTGAAAGTCGAAGGCGGGCTGAACGCCACCTTCCCTCGAATGTTTCCCGTCCGACAACGCTTTCCCCGCCCTCAGCTCACCAATATCACTTCCGCCATGGAGAAACAGTGGGGAAGCCTGAGTGACCTGGAGTTGGATGGAAAAGAGATTGCCATCACCGCAGGAAGCAGAGGCATCGAAGGACTGATCCCCATACTGAAGGAAACGATACGATTTCTTCACTCCCGAGGGGCGCTGCCTTTTATCGTGCCGGCCATGGGAAGTCATGGCGGAGCAACCGAGACCGGTCAACTGAAGGTCTTGGATTCCTATGGAGTCAACGAAGTCAGCTTGGGAGTGCCTGTCAAAGCATCCATGGATACCCTGCAAGTGAGTCAACTGGACGACGGCACCCCACTGTACTTCGACCGAATTGCCCTGCAAGCGGACGGCATCGTGCTGTGCAATAAGATCAAGCCCCATGCCGATTTCAAAGGCGATTATGAGAGCGGCCTGCTGAAAATGCTGAGCATAGGACTTGGTAAGCATAAAGGGGCGTCAACCCTGCATCAGCATGGCTTCGATTATTTTCATCAGGTCATTCCTGAAGCCGCAAAGGTCCTGTTGAAGGAGACCAAAATCCAATTTGCCGTCGGCATCCTGGAAAATGCATTCGATGATCTTATGGCGGTTGAGATCATTCCTGCTGACAAAATTTTTGAGCGCGAAAAGGCGCTGCTACGCCTGGCCAAGCAAAACATCCCGCAGCTGCTGTTTCCCGAGATTGACTTGCTGGTGGTTCAAGAAATCGGAAAGAACATCAGCGGCGAGGGAATGGATCCTAATGTCACCGGCAGACCAGGCTCCCGACTGCCCGGATTTCATGCCCCGCAGATCAAGAAAATTGTCGCCCTTAGCGTAACACCACAATCTCACGGCAACGGCGTTGGTATCGGCATGACCGACGTGACCACCCGTAAACTGGTCAACGGACTGGATCTCAGCGCCATCTATACGAACGCGATAACCGCCACCATTCTTGATCCGGCTAAAATCCCTTTGATTGTCAATAATGACAGAGAAGCGCTTGCGGTCGCGCTAAAAACAGCTGCCCGAACCCATCCTCAAACAGCAAAGATCGTTTGGATCAAGAACACGCTGGAATTGGCCGAAGTGATGGTTTCTGAGGCGCTCCTACCCACGGTGGCAGAATCCAGCCGGTTAGAGCGCTCAGGGGAGCCGGAGTCTTTTAGTTTTGACGGTGAAGGGAGCTTTATTCCATGGCGACATACCGACGAAGCCTTTTAAAGCATGTACATCTTGATGCCGTAGGGGGGATGGCGGGTGATATGTTCTGCGCCGCCATGCTGGATGCTTTCCCGCACTTTCGGACTGAGCTTCTCGCCAGATTGGAAGGCCTGGAAATATCTCCTCGACCGCGCATCGAAGCGGCCCCCTTTAACGATGGCATCATCCAGGGGCACCGGTTCAACGTAACCCTCGGCAAATCATCGAATCGAGACCACCGGCACCATCATAGCCACTGGCGAGACATTCGACGTTTTCTGGAAACATCCGCTCTGGAGGACCCGGCAAGAAACCATGCGCTTGGCATTTTCTCACTGCTTGCCGAAGCCGAAGCGGCGGTCCATGGTGTAGCAATCGATGACGTCCAGTTTCATGAAGTGGGTAACTGGGACTCTATCGTCGACATCGTCGCAGCCGCTCTTTTGATTCACTGGGTAGATGCCGCTGGCTGGAGTATTGCCAAACTGCCGCTGGGCAGCGGTCGGGTACAGACGGCGCACGGACGCCTGCCCATACCCGCACCGGCCACCCGCCGTCTGTTAAAGGGCTATAAGGTATTTGACGACGGCCTGGAAGGGGAACGCATCACCCCGACAGGGGCCGCTATTCTGAAATATCTGAATCCCAAAGATTCCTGCCCGGAGGGCAGCATGGCAGAAACCGGGTACGGACACGGACATAGAACCTTCCCGGGCATCTCCAATATCCTCTGCGCCCAAGCAATCGACCAGGCAGCGATTCTTGCGACCGATCAGACCCTGAACATCGTCGAATGCGAGATCGACGATCAGACCCCCGAAGACCTGGCCGTCGCCCTTGGCCTTCTTCGCGACAGCAAGGGCGTGAAAGATGCCCAGATGTCGACGGGGTATGGAAAAAAAGGGCGACTAACGTTTTCCCTGCAATTGCTGGTGGAGCCTCAAGAAACCGATGCTGCGATTGAAGCGGTGTTTGAACAGACATCAACCATCGGCGTACGCTGGTTTCCCGTTCGCCGTCGCGTGCTTCCCCGGTCCATCGATACGATTGATGGTATCGGCGTCAAAACTGCCGACCGAGGCTCCCAAAAAACCACCAAGGCGGAAATGGATGACATCGCCGAAGCGGCACAATCCCATCAAGCGCGGGAAAGCCTGAAACGGGATATCGAAACACAGGCGATGGAGAAGACTCATGACGACTAAATCCATGCTGGAACGACTCCATGCATCGCTACGGTCATTGGATACCTGCGCCATCGCGGTGAGCGGCGGCGTAGATAGCATGACCCTGGCCTACCTCGCCCACCGCCTGCTCCCCAACCGGGTCACCGTCTACCACGCCAATTCGGCAGCGGTGCCCAAAGACGCAGCCGAGCGATTGCAGCGCTACGCTCGCCAAGAGGGCTGGATCCTGAAGTGGATCGACGCTGCCGAGATGGCCGATCGCAACTACGTGCGAAACCCGGTCAATCGCTGCTACTTTTGTAAATCCAGGCTCTACGGCACCATCGCCAAAGCGACCACCGGCCCTATCTGTTCGGGTACCAATATGGATGATCTTGCCGACTACCGCCCAGGGCTCGAGGCCGCAAGGGAACACCGGGTTCTGCACCCCTATGTCGAAGCGGGTATCGACAAAACAGGAGTTAGGGCCATCGCCCACGCTTTTGGTCTCGACGATCTGGCGGACCTCCCCGCATCGCCCTGCCTGGCGAGCCGTATCGAGACGGGCATCGCGATCAAACACCAGGATCTGGCGCTTATCGACCGGGTGGAAACCGGCATAAGGAAGTACCTCCCCACCGCTAAAGATGTCCGCTGCCGAGTGCGCTCGGGAGGGGTTGAGGTGGAATTGAACGAAGCGCAACTGCAGGAGCTTGGCGACTTCAAGACCCGGGCGCTAACCGATTACCTGTGCGCAACCTTCCCCGAGCTCAAAAACAGAGCCATCAAAATAACCCCCTATCGCCGCGGGAGTGGCTTTATCCATGTTGCCTAAAGAGTCACCTACATTCCGTCTGGACATCGACCGCGAGCAAAGGACCGGCGTTTCCGAAGCTATATTCTGCTTGAATAAAGAGCCACAGCAGATCACTGAAATTTTGCAACACGCCCAAGACAATGAGCACCGACTGTTACTTACACGTCTCAGCCAATGCAAGCACCAAAGCCTGCCCCTAGATTGGCAGCAATCACTGTTTTACGACCCGGCTTCGCAGATAGCCATCCTTGGCGAAGTCCCCCAGCCACTGGATGATCGGGGCGTTGCGATCGTCTCGGGAGGGACTTCGGACTACGGCGTCTGCCGGGAGGTGGAGCTGACCCTGGGTTTTCACGGCATTGCCGCCAGGCCATTTTATGACGTGGGTGTAGCCGGACTCTGGCGTCTCGAACAGTGCTTGCCGGCCCTGCGCGAATGCAAAGTGCTCGTGGCTGTCGCCGGAATGGAAGCAGCCCTGCCCACCCTGTTGGCGGGACTCGTGCCTGGCCTTGTAATCGCCGTACCCACCTCGACCGGATACGGCGTCTCGGAACAGGGCAAGACAGCCCTCAAAGCCTGCCTTGCCAGCTGCGCCACCGGCCTGGTCACCGTTAACATCGACAACGGCTTTGGAGCAGCATGCGCCGCCTTAAAGATAACGACGGTAACGAGAACGCTAGCCCCAAATATCGGTTAGGCCCTTCTATTCGGCAGAGCATAGGTAGCCTTATGATTTTTTTCATGAAATCCTGTAGGAGCATTAACCTCAATCGGAAAGAATATCAGCCTAAAATCAGGATGTTGACGATACTAGCCTTTTCCGCCTTATTCTTATTTACTCCTGTTCAGGCATTCGCTAGCAAGAGAATACTGATTATATCCAGTTATAGCAGTGATTCGGTATGGGAACGAGACTGCAAGGCTGGTCTCTTGGAAGTCTTGGCTAGCCAGTTTCAGCTTTTTGAATATGAAATGGACACCAAACGCATTTCACCAGAAAAATACCAGGACAGAGCGTTAGAAGCGTGGCAGATGTACTTAACAATCAAACCGGATCTGGTTGTGCTCGGTGATGACAACGCCTTGAAATTGATTGGCCCTCGTTTTGTGGGACTGGATACACCCGTCGTATACTTGGGGGTCAACCAGAATCCTCGGCACTATTTCGTCAACTACCAGCAGAGCCGCAGAAATATTACTGGATTACTTGAGCGTCCGGTTTTAAAAAGGTCGCTCGCGATAACCGCGAGATTACTCACGCCACCTGCCGATAAAATACTATTGTTATTTGATGATGGAACGACTTCAAAATCTATCGTCGAAGAAGCTCTTGGGAATAACCTCTCCTTCGTAGTCGCCAATACGAAAGTCGAAACAGCGATGGTGACAAGCTGGAAACATTGGCAGCATCTGGTTTTGACCGCTGCCAACAAAGGATATGACGCAATTGTCGTTGCTACATTCGATACACTTTCCGACCATAGTGGCCAAAATATCAGCGGAGAAGAGGTTCTGAAATGGGTGTCGGAAAATTCTCCTGTCCCTCCGTTTACATTATGGGGAAACTCCGTTGGGCCGCAGAGTACCGCTGGAGGATACGTCATTCTAGGTGAAGAGCATGGTAAGCAGGCAGCTAGGATTGTATTGAGAATACTCTCCGGAACCGCCCCGTGGTTAATTCATCCGGAGGTCCACGAAAAGGGAAGCTACTATTTCAGTCGCTCGCTGCTGGAAAAATATGGCATTAGACTGCCCGATAATGTTTCACAGCAAGCCCTATTTACACATTGACCATTGACGCAATATCGCTAGTCGTCACATCAACTTCTAAGTCGAGGATGCTAAAGAGCGGCAGCATTGCCCCGTTGGATCGCTGCCGTTCTATAGATCCTCACTCAATCCAGCAGACCTGCGGCCTTAGCGACTTGAATACAGCCTTTTCCGGCCATATTGCTGAACGCCTCATCTTGGAGCTGGTGAGCTTGAATTTGCGGATGGAGTTCGTCCAGCAAAGCAATGAAAGCCTGAGCCATCAGACTGCTTCCGCCAATAACCACCGGTTGTGAAGGCTCATAGTTAAGCGCTTCGCTTTGCATAAAAGCTTTAATATCTGTTTCAGCAATGGCCCCAAGCAGGAAACTCGCCAGTTGATGATGCTTTAATTTACCAAACTGCTCAAGAACGCGTACCGAGAAAAAGCTGCGGGTAAGACCCACTCGATCGGCAGACTGAGCCCCCAGCAACAGGTACTCTTTATCCAATTGGTCTGCAAAGCGGCTCTCCAGGGAACTGGATAACACGGTGTTATGGGTGATGACGGCATTTAACTCGCCAGCCAACGTTGTGCAGCACCCGGTAATCTGGCCGTCAGCATTCGTCGCGACAAATTTGGTATGAGAGCCGGGCAGGACGATCAGCATATTCCCCGGTAGCTCCATCTGCCGAACAACAGCCATGGCTTCAACCTCCTCGCCCCGCATAATATCCATAGCCTCCCAATTGCTCAGGTCGTCGTGTAGGCCGTTTTTCACACCCGGCACAAACCAGATAGGCTGAGGGCTGATTTCTTTAAATGTCTGCTGATGCAGGTGATCTGCAAGTCCACGGGAATCAACGGGAGCAACTATATGGGGTACTTCAACCAGGCCAAGATTGGAGGTAATCATGCCCGAAGCCAAGATAACACCGACATCCTGCGGACGCAGCCGGTACCTGCCCAGGAGGTCAGACATGGCACCGGCGATCCCCTGCACAATCTGATGATTGTCACCATCCATGCTGGTGTTGCGTACTCCAACGGCACGCTTTTCCGCATCCAGAAATTGCTCGTCCTTCCATAGGCTCACACGGGTATTGGTTGTCCCGGTATCGATAGTTGCGATGTACATACTTCATCCCCGAAAAGGAAGCCGCCAATCAGGCGGCTTGTTGAATTACTAGATCCGGCCGAATTTTGACAGCAGCTCTTCCACAGTGGCGCCAGCCAGAATCTCCTTGCGGACCTTTTCTTCATTGGCGGCCAGTACTTTGGCCCCCTCGTAGACCTCTTCCAGGATGCCGGCCGGCACCACGGTAACACCCAGTTCATCGGCAACGACCAGGTCGCCGGGGTGAACGATCTCACCGCCACAGGTCACGGGTACATTTATCTCGATGGGCGCAGTGCGACCGGTATAGGCAGAATGCGCCGCTCGCGGTGAAACAGAACGAGAAGCCACGGGAAAATCAAGCACTTTGGCTTCATCGGTATCGCGAGCAGAGCCATCGATCACCGTTCCCACCACACCTGCGGCGCGGGCCAGCCCCGACATCAACCCCCCCCACACGGACGTGTTGGGAGTGCCATTGGCATCGATCACGACAACGTCACCGGGTTTAGCGATGTCGAAAATGGGCAGGCAATCGACAATATCACCAGGCTTCAGTTTGACGGTCAGCGCGGCGCCGATAAACGGCTTGTTGACCGAACGGAATTTGATTTCGTGATCCATGACCCCTTCCCGGTTTTGCGCATCGCTAAAAACGGCGGTGACACTCAGTACCGATGTCATTTCCTGGCACTTCTTTACCAGCTCTTCGTTGATCTCTGGACGGGGGTTGATAATTTTCTTTTCGTATTCCATGGTGTGCTCCAATGCTATTTGTTAATTGAATTGACGAGTTCTTCGGCTCTTCTGGTAATCTCTTCGAAGCGTCCTTGTACGACTTCTTTGGCGTTTACCAGGTAGCCACCGACGCCAACTCCGCTAGCGCCGCAATTGATAAATTCACCGGCATTGCTGGCATTAATACCGCCGACAACAATCATCGGGATATCCTTCAATACCTCCGATACGGCCTTGAAGTAGGGCACACCCAGCAATCCACCGGGGAAGAGCTTGACGAAATCAGCCCCCGCCTCCCGGGCCTCGACGACTTCCGTCGGTGTAAAGGCACCGGGAATGGAAACCATCCCCAACTGCCGGGTTAGCCGAATAACACCGCCATGTACGTTTGGCGATACCACGAACTGGGCACCCGCCCGGGCTGCCGCATTCACCTGGCGCTCGTCGGTGACCGTCCCGACGCCGCACACGACACGATCAGCAAAGTTTCTGCGGATGATTTTCACACAGTCCAGGGTGTCGGCGATCGGTCCTTCCCGGTCAAAGGTCACCTCGAGCAGCCTGATCCCGCCGGCGACCAGGGCTTCAACCACGGGCTCGATCTGCTCCGGTTGAATCCCGCGCACGATGGCAAACACCCGGTATTCTGCAATCCCTTGGGAGACAAGATTAAAATTATTCACACCCCGACTCCTTTGTGAGGCGCCTGGACAGAGGGCCGCACCGGATTCAGCGGAGAGCGCCCGAGCAGCACCTCGCGCGCGTTTTCGGCGGCGATTCTGCGACATTCTTTGAAGGCATCTTCTGAGACATAGGCGACATGGGGAGTGATGACGCAGTTGAGCAGGCCAAACAACGGATTGTCGCCCGGGCTCCAGTTTTCGAGTTTCGCAGGCTCCTCCTCGGGATCATCCAGCCCGGCGGAGGCGATCCAGCCCTCGGTGAGCGCCCGGTACAGCGCCTTATTGTCGATCAGCTTGCCCCGGGCCCCATTCACCAGAACGGCGGTTTTTTTCATGCGCCGCAGCTCCTCTTCACCGATGATGCGATCCGTTTCCGGCGTATGGGGGCACATCAGGTTGACCACATCCGAAGATTCGATCAGCTGATCGAAGCCAACCTTCTCTACCCCGAGGGTCGACATATAGCTTTGCGACACGTAGGGATCGAAAGACACCACTGTAAATCCAAGGGCCTGGACCTTACGGGCGATGTTCTGGGCGATACGACCAAATCCGACAAGCCCCCATACGCTTTTTCTAAAACGCTTGGGCACATTACCATCCATATTCCAATGCCAGTTACCGCGTTGCGTGAAGTCGTCGTAAGCCGGCAACCGTCTGAAGAGGCAGAGCCCCAGAGAGATGGAGTGATCGGCCACTTCGTCAAGACAGTAGTCAGGCACGTTGGTTACCTTGATTCCATGCTCGTAGCAGGCATCGACGTCCAGGATGTCGGTACCAATACCGTACCTGCAGATCACTTTGCAGTTGCTGAGCTGCTCGATCGTTTCACGGGGAATCTTTGCGTATTGCTGGAGGATCGCATCGGCATCCTTTGCGAGCTCACCCAGCCCTTCCCCGGTCTTACAGTCCAGCCCAATCACCTGGGCGCCGACCGGCTCCAATATGGACCGCTCGATTTCTAGATCCGGATAGTCATAATCACTCACATAGACTTTGTATTTCGCTTCGTTCATGGCAGAAAGATCTCGATATTCAGAAAGTTGAACACTAAATGCGCATCACCTGCGGGCGGCAGAGACAGAAGGCCCGTCTAAGCAGAGCACATCGTCTAGCGTCTGATATATCAGATAACTAAACGGGTCGTTTGTCAACACCGAAATCTGAGCTTATCTCTCCCTTCACCCAAGTGAACACGAGGTCTACGTTTTTATAATATTGTTATATATATGTTTTTCTTGATGTAAAAATTATCTGGTACTCGATAAAGTTAACAGTATATTGCATTTTAAATTCATGGAATCTAAGATATCACCAACATCGACAAGCACTGAGAGGATCATCCCATGTCGGTTGTGATCCAGCCTCGACGACCTTTGATGGCACCGAGACCAGAGTCTACGGCCGCCCGGTTAAGGTCATGGTTTGTCACGACAACGGGCGAGGCTTCGGCAATCACCTGCTGGAATTAATGAACGCCTGAGGATCCCATTTCACCGAGCAAACTGACCCGTGAATCGCAGAACAAAACGTTGCCACAATGGGGCCGGCCACCGAATTACTCCGAGCCGTTGAGCGGCTGCGTCTACGTGGTACGGATGACTTCTGATCTTCGCGCTCTCCCGACACCCGAGGCCCCGGAACCGGGTGACATTGTTGCGCGGCGTTAAGACCGTTCCCTTTGACAGCGACCAGAAAGCCAGCACAAAGGTTAACCAGTTGGCGGCCGATGAACTCAAGCGCCGCCAGGTGGTCGATTCACCCAGAAAGGATAAAATGTTAGTATTCCGATAATTAAATCTAGCGATACTTACAGATAGGAAAGAAGATGATCGGTAGCGATTCTGAACAAATTGAGCGCCCAAAGTCGCTGACGGAAATGGTCATTGACAGGTTGCGTCAATCTATTATGGA
>JBFGYY010000036.1:0-13130 GCA_041587095.1 Motiliproteus sp.
ACCTTCAATGGACCTTAATAGCACCGCAGAACTGATTGAAGATATTCGTCAGGGCAAAATGGTCGCCCTGATGGATGACGAGGATCGCGAAAACGAAGGCGATCTGATCATTGCTGCGGAGAAGGTACGTCCCGAAGATATCAACTTTATGGCCACCCATGCCCGCGGCCTGATCTGCCTGACCCTGACTCGCGACCATTGCGAACGGCTACAACTGCCTCTGATGGTGCACAAGAACAGCGCCCAGTATTCGACCAACTTCACCGTTTCCATCGAAGCGGCAGAGGGCGTCACCACCGGTATCTCCGCCGCCGACCGCGCGCATACCGTGCGCACGGCTGTAGCCCCCAATGTTCGCCCTGAGTCTATCGTGCAGCCGGGACATATCTTCCCGTTGATGGCGCAACCCGGCGGCGTACTCAGCCGGGCCGGTCATACCGAGGCCGGTTGCGACCTGGCCCGCATGGCAGGCTGCCTGCCCGCAGCGGCCATCGTTGAAATCATGAACGATGACGGCACCATGGCGCGCCGCCCCGATCTGGAAAAATTTGCCCAAAAGCACGACCTGAAAATTGGCACCATTGCCGACCTGATTCACTACCGCACCATGCATGAACACACGGTTGAACGGCAGAACGAATATGTGCTGCCCACCGAATACGGCGACTTTCAGGTCATCGCCTACCGGGATACCATCCACAATGCCTCGCATCTTGCGCTGGTCAAAGGCAGCATCAGCGCTGATGAGCCGACACTGGTGCGGGTACATATGGCCGATGCACTGCGGGATATTATCGGCGTCCCGGCGCTGAATGAACCGAAGTGGAGCTTTAGCAAATCCCTGCAAAAAATTGCCGAAGAGGGACGCGGCGTCGTGGTGTTGCTCGGTGACACCGAACCGGAAGATTTTACCTCCAGCCTGGATGCTTACTTTGCCGATCGCCCGAAACGCCAGGTCAACACCGACGGCACCGGCACCTACCTGACCATCGGTACCGGCTCGCAGATTCTGCGCGATCTTGGCGTTGGAAAAATGCGCCTGCTCAGCTCACCCACCAAATTTAATGCGCTTTCCGGCTTCGATCTGGAGATTGTGGAGTTTATCTCCTGCGCAAACTAATCCTTAGACCATAGGAATGTATGAGTTATGACTATTCAGACCATTGAAGGCACCTTCACCGATACAACGGGCCGTTACGCCATCGTCGTCGGTCGCTTTAACAGCTTCGTTGTTGAGAGCCTGCTCAGCGGCGCCATCGACGCCCTGACCCGTCATGGCGTGCCGGAAGACAACATCCGCGTCATCCGCGTTCCCGGTGCATTTGAGATCCCGCTGGCGGTACAGCGCGTTGCGGCTCAGAAGCAGGACGACGCCATCATCGCACTGGGTGCCGTTATCCGCGGTGGTACACCGCATTTTGAATATGTCAGCGCCGAAAGCAGCAAAGGCATCAGCCAGGTGTCTCTCAACCACGACGTTGCCGTTGCCAACGGCATCCTGACGGTCAACTCCATCGAACAGGCCATCGAGCGTTCCGGAACCAAAGCGGGCAACAAAGGCGCGGAAGCCGCGCTGTCCGCACTGGAAATGGTCAGCCTGCTGCGCCAGCTCGAGGGTTAAGCGCCGTGAGTGAGCAAAAAAAGCGCAACAATTCCAAGACCGAGCAGCGCCGCCAGGCCAGAAACTTCGCCCTGCAGGCACTGTACCAGTGGCAGATGGCCGGTTCGCCGGTCGCTGAGATCGAAGTGCAGTTCCGCACCGATCACGATATGGTGAACACCGATATCGCGATGTTCAGCGAGCTGCTGCATGGCATTCCCGCCAAAGCCGGCGAACTGGATACCCATCTGGCTCCGCTGATCGACCGCCCGCTGGACGAGCTGGACCCGATCGAGCTGAGCATTCTGCGCATGGGGGCGTTTGAACTGGCGCACCGCATCGTGGTGCCTTACCGCGTCGTGATCAACGAATGCGTAAACCTGGCGAAAACCTTCGGTGCAACGGAAAGCCATAAGTACGTCAACGGTGTGCTCGACAAGCTGGCTCGTCAGCTGCGCAGCGCTGAAACCGGCAAGGCCTGATCCGGCATGGCGCTGGCCGAATTCGAGCTGATACGCCGCTTCTTTACCCCGCTTGCGGGTAACGGCGCCGGTGTCGATCTGGGAATCGGCGATGATTGCGCCCTGCTGCGGGTACCGGAGGGGGAACAGCTGGCTGTCTCCCTCGACACGCTGGTAGAAGGCACCCATTTTCCGCCGGGCACGGCACCGGAGCATATTGCCAGCCGCCTGATGGGGGCTTGCCTGAGCGACCTCGCCGCCATGGGCGCGCGGCCGGCCTGGATCACGCTGGCCCTGACGCTGCCCAAAGCGGATGTTAGCTGGCTGCAACCCTTCAGCGTCACGCTGGCCGCTCACGCCCAACGCTATGGTCTGTCACTGGTTGGCGGGGATACCACCCGGGGGCCACTCAGTGTCAGCCTGCAGGTACACGGATTTGTGCCGCCGGGTAAAGCGATGTGCCGCCGAGGGGCCCGCGCCGGCGATCAGCTGTATGTCTCCGGCACCCTGGGAGATGCCATGGCCGGGCTGGACCAGATCCAGAACCACTCCCAGCCCGACCCCTATCTGCAAGGCCGTTTCTACGCGCCAACACCGCGGATAGAAACCGGGCTGGCGATAAGACCCTACGTATCCGCTGCGATCGACATATCCGATGGGCTGCTGGCCGATCTTGGCCATATTCTCAACGCCAGCGCCGTTGGCGCCGAAATAGAACTGAGCAACATCCCGCTCTCCGCGGCGATAAAAAGCCACTACAACGCTAAACGTGCGCTGAACTGGGCGCTGTCCGGCGGTGAAGACTTTGAGCTCTGTTTCGCCGTTAATGCCGCTCAACAAGCGGACTTTGAACAGGCGCTGCAAGCCCACCCGCTGCCGCTAACCCGCATCGGGACCGTTACCGCCGGGGACACCCTGAGTTGCCTGCAAAAGGGCAAACCAACCGAGCCGCGCGGTACCACTGGCTACCAGCACTTTTAGCGGCTTTCACACCGAGTCAAACCGACCTGTACATCCCGGTCCCGCGACCAACACACTGAGAGGCATGCTGTGAGTCACACGACCCGACCCGACTGGCGCAACCCCATCCACCTGCTGGCCTTTGGCCTGGGCAGCGGCGCAGCCCGCAAGGCACCCGGCACCTGGGGTACACTCGCCGCCGTTCCGCTCTGGTGGCTCATGCAGCCCCTGCCATTGCCTTACTACCTGCTGATGCTAGTGACGACCTTTCTGGTCGGCATCTACCTCTGCGGGCGTACGGCCGAAGACCTTGGGGTGCATGATCACGGCGGCATCGTCTGGGACGAATTTGTCGGCCTGTGGGTCACCCTGACG
Source organism: Motiliproteus sp. (assembly GCA_041587095.1). Lineage (GTDB taxonomy): Bacteria > Pseudomonadota > Gammaproteobacteria > Pseudomonadales > Balneatricaceae > Motiliproteus. The sequence goes on from JBFGYY010000036.1 coordinate 3,397, forward strand.
CTGGTGCCCGCCGACTGGCTCTGGGTCAGCCTGGGTTTTATCCTGTTTCGCCTGTTTGATATCTGGAAGCCCTGGCCGATCAGTTGGGCCGATAAACGGGTATCCGGCGGTTTCGGTATCATGCTGGATGACCTGATCGCCGGCCTGTTTGCCCTTGCCTGCCTCCAGGCCATCATGGCGTATAGCGCGTAAACCAACAGCATCAAGGCTCAGATCAGAACCGGGACGGCCGCCATAACCCGATCACCCGTAACCAGTGACGGCCATCGATCACATCCGCCAACGCATGGGCCAGACGGTTCAGGGCGCAGGCCAGAAAGAGCAGCCTGACTGCCGCCCAGTCCTGAGGGGCAACATAAGCCCCCTCCGTGAGGAGTGGCAGCGCGATGGAAAAGCCGGCCTCCCACTCGATCGGTATCACCAGCAATTGGGTCGCGATCCCGGAGAATAACGACACCACGGCAGCAAAAAACAGTACCCCACCCAGCATCGCTGAAAACGCCATGATAATGGGACTCAGCAGCACGCCGACAATGCCAAAGCGCTCACCGGCGGCGGCTAACTGCAGCAGCTGATAACGATAATCCAGCAGGTGCTCGTTGCGACTGTCCTGCAGCGCGTGCCCGACTTCAAACGCGCCACGCACCACCGCCGTCAGGCTGTTGGTATTCATGGTGTGCTCGGACAGGCGGACCGCTTTAATTCTGGGGTCATAGTGGCTGCGTGAGCGCGACGGCTGCAGCTGAACCCGTTTCAGTGACAAGCGATTCAGCAGATGCTCAACCAGCTGCCCTCCGGTCCCGGGTATGTCATCACGGTCACGGCTGTATTTATAAAAAATATACCGCGTCCAGAGTTTCGGGGTAGCAAACAGCACGATGATCAAAAAAGCGAGTAGAATCGGATCCATAACAAGCTCCTTGGCTTTAAACAGACAGCATTGTCAGACCACATCCTGTTTCAGGCCGGCAACTTGCGAAGTAACAAGCGCCACGCCTTAGACTTTAGTATAGATTCGTTTTGTTATGCTCGTTGGTTAAAGACAGTTTTCGTTCGCCAATATCCGACTGCGTTGGTAAAATATCCGCGCATCGTTGTTGAGGAAACAGATCCGTGTCAGTCAGTTACATCGCATCATCAAAACTCCCCACACCCTGGGGAATATTTACCATGCACGGATTTCAGGATAGCGATTCCGGAAAGGAGCATGTTGTGCTGACCATGGGGGAGCTCGATGACGGCGAACCGGTACTGGCCCGCATCCACTCAGAGTGCCTGACCGGCGATGCGTTATTCAGCATGCGCTGCGATTGCGGCTTCCAGCTTCAGGAAGCACTGAAACGGATCTCGGAAGAGGGACGGGGGGCGCTGTTGTATCTACGCCAGGAAGGTCGCGGCATCGGTCTGTTGAACAAAATACGCGCCTACCACCTGCAGGACGGCGGGGCCGACACCGTTGAAGCCAACGAGCGCCTGGGCTTTGCGGCCGACCTGCGCGATTACAGCATCTGCCAGCCGATGCTGAAGCATCTGGGGATCGCGTCCACCCGGCTGATGACCAACAACCCGCGTAAAGTTGATGCGATGATCAAATGTGGTGTGCCGGTCAGTGAACGCGTACCGCTGCAGGTCGGGAAAAACCGCCACAATGAAGATTATCTGGCAACCAAGGCGGGCAAACTCGGCCATATGATGACCGAGCACCACTTCAAGCCCTCCTGATAGATACCGCGCCCAGACCATCGTCAGAGCACAGCAAGCCACAATAGCCGCCTGACGCAGCCCGCGTCAGGCGGAAGAGGCCAATAGCGCCAGTCGTGCTTCAATCTTTGCCTGCACCCCCTCTGCATCCAGCCCTTCGAGGGCCAGCTGCCGGGCCGGTGCGGCATGCTCTACGTAATGATCCTTCAGGCCCAGATTCAGCACAGGCATAACAATACCCTGCGCGGCCAGGAACTCATTCACGGCAGAACCGGCACCACCCGCAACCACATTCTCTTCAAGGGTCACCAGCAGCGGCATTGTCTCGGCCAGCGCCAAAAGCCTGTCGCCATCCAGCGGCTTAATGAAACGCATATCAACCAGGGTCAGATCCAGCGCGTCGGCAACAATTTCGGCCATCTCCAGCAGCGCTCCGAAGCTGAGCAACGCCCCGGCAGGTCCTTCGCGCAATGTCCGGCTACGACCGATCTCCAGAACCTGAAGCCCCGGGCAAACCACAGCCCCCCGCCCCTTGCCTCGCGGATAACGCACACAGGCTGGCCCGGCATACTGATATCCCGTGCTTAACATCGCGTGCGTCTCGGCCTCATCCGACGGAGCCATGATGACCAGATTGGGAATACAGCGCAGATAGCTTAAATCGAAACTACCGTGGTGCGTTGGACCATCTTCACCGACCAGACCGGCTCGGTCGATGGCAAACAGCACATCGAGATTCTGCAAGGCAACGTCATGAATCAGCTGATCATAACCGCGTTGTAAAAATGTTGAATAGATCGCCACTACCGGCTTCGAACCCGCGCAGGCCAAACCCGCCGCCAGCGTAACGGCGTGCTGCTCGGCGATCGCCACATCAAAATAGCGCTCGGCAAACCGCTCGGCAAACGCCACCATACCCGAACCTTCGCTCATGGCCGGCGTAATGCCTACCAGGCGCGCATCGCTGCGCGCCTGTTCGCACAGCCACTGCCCGAACACGTCGGAATACTTCTGCCCTTGCGCCGGCACCGTACCCTGCGTTTTCGGCCCGGAGGGAGCCGGCAGCTTGGTGATCGCATGGTAACCGACCGGGTCCTGCTCGGCAGGTAGAAAGCCTTTGCCTTTCAGGGTGCGCACGTGCAAAAACTGAGGGCCCGAAGCTCGCCGCAGCCGCGATAGCTCCCGGACCAGAGCATCAAGATCATGCCCGTCTATCGGGCCGCTGTAATGAAACTCCAGCGCCTCGAACATACTGGCGGTGGTCGATGATTCGGTCCGGCTGCGTAAATTGCGGTCAAAATAGGTCGCCAGTCCACCTTCATTGGGTGAAATGGACATATCGTTGTCGTTCAGGATCACCAGCAGGTCGGTATTGGTATGCGCCGCATGGTTAAGTGCTTCGAACGCCATGCCGCCGGTCATGGCGCCATCGCCAATCACCGCGATGGCCCGGTAGTGCTCACCTTGCAAACGCGCCGCCAGCGCCATACCCAGCGCGGCACTGATCGAGGTGCTAGAATGCCCGACGCCAAAGGTATCGTAGATGCTCTCCTCGCGTTTCGGAAACGGCGCCAGGCCTCCTGCTTGCCGGATCGACAGCAACTGCTCACGCCGACCCGTCAGGATCTTATGCGGGTAACACTGGTGACCCACATCCCAGACCAGACGGTCGTCCGGCGTCTCAAAGGTATAATGCAACGCGATGGTCAGCTCGACGATCCCCAGACCCGCGCCAAAATGACCGCCCGTCTGACCCACGCTGTACAGCAGGAAGGCACGTAACTGCTCAGCGAGAGCCGCCAGCGAAGCAACGGGCAAACGGCGCAGATCTGCCGGGGACTGGATGCGGTCCAACAACGGCGTTTCAGGGCGATGCGCCGGTATCACCGGGAACACGGTATCAGTGGTCACGCCGGATCACATAATCAGCCAGATCGCGCAGGGTGTCGGCACGCGTGTCGAATACGGCCAGCGCGTCCAGAGCCTCGCCATGCAGCGACTGGGCCAGATGCTTGGCCTGCGCCATACCCAGCAGGGCCGGATAGGTCGACTTGCCCGCGGCCAGATCGGAGCCTTGCGGCTTACCCAGAGTCTGGGTATCGCCTTCGATATCGAGAATATCATCCTGTACCTGGAACGCGAGTCCCAGCGCGGCGGCGTAACGATCCAACGCCGCGAGTTGAGTCGCCGATGCGCCGGCAGCCAACCCGCCCAAACGGACGCTGGCACGGATCAGGGCGCCGGTTTTCAGGCGGTGCATCAGCTCCAGCGTGTCACGGCTGATGGGCTTGCCCTCAGAAGCCATGTCGACACCCTGCCCGGCAACCATGCCCTGCTGGCCGCTGTGCATTGCCAGCGTACGTACCATATCCAGTTGAACTGCCGGATCTAGCTGGAATGCTGGATCGACTGATTTACCCGCATCCGCTCCGGTCGCGGGTTTGGACAATAACTCAAAGGCTAGTGCCTGCAGCGCATCGCCCGCCAGAATTGCCGTGGCCTCATCGTAAACGATATGGCAGGTAGGCTTGCCACGGCGCAGGGCATCATCGTCCATCGCCGGAAGGTCATCGTGTACCAGCGAATAGGCGTGAATACACTCTACGGCGGCGGCCGCGGCATCCGCCGACACCAGATCGCCACCGAGGGCTTCACATGCGCCGTAACAAAGCACGGGGCGCAAGCGTTTACCGCCATTGAACAGACTGTAACTCATGGCTTCGCGTAACCGGGCATCTTCGCCGGGCAGCAATGCCGCCTGCAGGGTTTGATCAACCCGAGCACTCCAGACGGGCAGGTTCTGTTTCAAGCTCATGGTGTGTCGTCCGACAACCGGTCAGCCTCAGCGTCGAGAGGCCGGGTAACCAACTCACCGTTCTGCTCAACAAGAACCTGTACACGCTGCTCTGCATCCTGGAGACGCTGCTGACACTCTTTGGTTAAGCGAACGCCCTGTTCAAAAGCGACAAGGGACTGTTCCAAAGACAGGTCGCCCTGTTCAATAGCACTAACCAGAGTCTCTAATTCAGCCAGACTTTGCTCGAAATCGGGGGTCTTTTTTCGCGGTGACATAGCAGATAAAACACACAGAGAGATAGGGAAATGTACATTACCTGAGCACCTCTACGGGGTCAAACCAGGGCGGTTGACTAGCCACTAAATTGACAAGGATCAGCTGATCCAAGTGCCAGTTTTTGTTATGATCCCTGTTCCATTGACTGTTCAACCTCTTTCCCGTAATCCGGGGGGAGTCGTATCGAGGAATCGCGGGTGGATATCGCAACGCTGGTTGGACTGCTGGGCTCATTCGGCATCATTATTTCTGCAATCGTGCTCGGAGGTAGCGCCGGGGTTTTCGTTAACCCGCCGTCCATGCTGATCGTTGTCGGCGGTACATTGATGGTGGTACTGATGAAGTACACCATGGGCCAGTTTACCGGCGCCATGAAAAGCGCGGGCAAAGCCTTCAGCTTCAAATCAACGTCCCTGGATGACCTGATCGCAGAAACCGTCGACCTGGCCGACGCCGCCCGTAAAGGAGGCTTGCTGTCTCTTGAAGAAAAACAGGTCAGCAGTGACTTTATGCAGCGCGGCATCCAGCTTCTCGTCGATGGCCACGACCCCGAAGTTGTCAAAACACTCCTCGCCAAAGATAAAAATGAAGCCACGACCCGGCATGAACTCGCCGCCAACCTGTTCAAGGCCATGGGTGACGTAGCACCCGCCATGGGCATGATCGGCACCCTGGTCGGTCTGGTACAGATGCTATCCAATATGGACGACCCTAAGGCGATCGGACCAGCGATGGCCGTCGCCCTGCTGACAACGCTTTACGGTGCGATGATCGCCAACATGATCGCCATTCCGATTGCCGACAAGCTCACCATTCGCCGCGATGAAGAAGCGACCAGCAAAGCACTGGTGATCGATGGCCTGCTGGCAATTCAGGCTGGCCAGAACCCCCGCGTCATCGAATCGATGCTGAAGAACTACATCGCCGAAGGCAAACGCGGCAGTGCCGAATAACAGGCGGAGCCCCGTATGAGCGACGAACCGGTCAAATGCAAATGTCCGCCACCCGGGTCTCCGGCGTGGATGGCGACATTCGCCGATCTGATGTCTCTGCTGATGTGCTTTTTCGTACTTCTGCTGTCTTTCTCCGAGATGGATGTATTGAAGTTCAAGCAGCTGGCGGGCTCCATGCGCGAAGCCTTCGGCGTGCAGAATCAGATCAAGGTTAAAGATATCCCCAAAGGTACGAGCATTATTGCTCAGGAGTTCAGTCCCGGACGGCCCGAACCCACCCCTTTCAACGAAGTGCGCCAGTTCACCACCGAAACCTCCCAGCGCTCCCTCGACGTTCGCCGCCAGCAGGGCAAGTCGGACTATCTGGATCCCAAGGCCGGCGAGATCCAGGAGCTGATCGAAAAGATGGAGGCCGAGCGTCAGGAAAGCGAGAGCGAGGCGAAAGAGGATGCGCTGACGGTCGCCATGGCGCTGCAGGACGAAATCGGCAAGGGCAGCGTTGAAGTTGAAACCCGGGAAAGCAAAGTGATTATCCGGGTCAAGGAAAAGGGCTCGTTCTCCTCGGGTGCCGCTGACCTCAACTTTGAGTTTATCCCCATTATTTCCACCATCCGTGATGTGCTGATCACCATCCAGGGTACGGTCTCGGTTGAAGGCCACACCGACAACATCCCCATCTCGACGGCTCAGTTCCAGTCCAACTGGGGGCTATCCTCTGCGCGCGCGCTGTCGGTCGCACAGGAACTGTTTGTCGATCCGCGCATCGAGCAGGCCCGCTACCAGGTTATCGGCTACGCAGATACCAAGCCGCTGGCGCCCAACGACACCGCAGAAAACCGGGCATTGAACCGCCGTGTCGAAATTGTCATACAGAAAGGCAAGGACGAAGAACTGCTCAAACGCCTGCCGGGACTCGGTGATGGCGCTGAAATTATCGATTCAGACCAACTCAGTCCGTCAGAAATCTTCTAAAACGGCCGTCACGCAGCGTGACGCCGAACAGACCACCAAATCAACGGCGAACCGGTAAATATCCGCCACAAAAAAACCGCCAAGAGGCGGTTTTTTTTCAGCAGACATATCGCTTAGACGTGATATTTACCGCTCAGCTCGTGCACCGCATCGATAAAGACGCGCGCATGCTCAGGGTCTGCAAACTGGTGAATACCATGCCCCAGGTTGCACACATGACCAGGGTTGGCACCGAAACGCTCCAGAATATCGGCAACTTCAGCGCGGATACGCTCCGGCGATGCGTACAGCACGCTGGGGTCCATATTGCCCTGAATGGCGACCTGAGAACCAACCCGCTCACGCGCATCATCAATGTTGGTGGTCCAGTCCAGACCCAGCGCATCCGCGCCGGCAGCCGCAATTTTTTCCAGCCACTGTCCGCCGTTCTTGGTGAACAGAATGGAAGGCACGCGGCGCCCGTCATGCTCACGAATCAAACCATCAACGATTTTCTTCATGTACTTCAGGGAGAACTCCTCGTAGCAAGGACCGCTCAATACGCCGCCCCAGGTATCGAAGATCTGTACCGCCTGAGCACCGGAACGAATCTGCTCATTCAGGTATGCGGTGACGGTGATCGCCAGTTTGTCGAGCATCTGATGTAGAACTTCCGGTGACTGGTACATCATCTGCTTGATATGACGGAAGTCCTTGGAAGAACCGCCTTCAACCATATAGGTCGCCAGTGTCCAGGGGCTGCCGGAGAATCCGATCAAGGGTACACGGCCATTCAACTCGGCGCGGATGGTGCGCACAGCATTCATAACGTAACCCAGGTCGGTGGTCACATCGGGAATAGGCAGCGCTTCCACATCAGCAGCGGTACGAACGACTTTTTTAAATTTTGGACCTTCGCCGGTTTCGAAATACAGCCCCAGATCCATAGCATCCGGCACGGTCAGTATGTCGGAAAACAGGATGGCAGCATCAAGATCAAAACGCTCCAAAGGCTGGATTGTTACTTCACAGGCAAAGTCGGCATTGCGACACAAGCTCATGAAATCCCCTGCCTGACTGCGGGTGGCACGATACTCGGGCAAATAACGTCCAGCCTGGCGCATCATCCATACCGGGGTAACATCTACCGGCTCGCGCAGCAGTGCTTTAAGAAAACGGTCATTTTTTAGTTCAGACATGTTTAGACGCTCTATTTGATTTCCAAATCAGCGGCCAAGTATAGGCCTTTTGCAAAAAAAAAGGCACGTTAGCAGCGTGCCTTTTTTGTGCTTTCTCGGGGTCAGACGTTCAGGTAATCCATAATCCCGTCAGCAGCACGGCGTCCTTCATCGATCGCCGTAACCACCAGATCAGATCCGCGCACCATATCGCCGCCAGCAAAAACTTTGGCATTGCTGGTCTGGAAGGCAAACCCTTCACCTTCGACATCGCCGGGCGCGACAACACGGCCGCTCTGATCCAGATCGATACCAAAGTCGGCAAACCAGGGTGCCGGGCTGGGACGGAAACCAAAGGCGACCAGAATGGCGTCGGCAGGCACTACTTCTTCACTGCCTTCGACCACAACCGGAACGCGGCGGCCACGGGCATCGGGCTCACCCAACGCGGTCGTAACAACCTTCAGGCCGGTAACCTTACCATTCTCCCCAACCACTTCGATCGGCTGACGATTGAACAGAAACTGAACGCCTTCCTCTTTGGAGTTAACCACTTCCTTGCGCGAGCCCGGCATATTCGCTTCATCGCGGCGATAGGCGCAATGCACCGATTTGGCACCCTGACGAATCGAAGTCCGGTTACAGTCCATCGCTGTATCGCCACCACCCAGTACCACAACCCGCTTACCTTTCATCGAGATAAAATCGGCGGGGGCTTTTTCGTAGCCCATGCAGTGGTTGATGTTGGAGATCAGGAACGGCAGCGCATCGTGAACGCCCTCCAGGTCCTCACCCGGGAAGCCTCCTTTCATGTAGGTATAAGTCCCCATACCCAGGAAAACGGCATCGTACTCATCCAGCAATGACTGGAACGGAACATCGTTACCGATCTCGATATTGAGCCGGAATTCAATCCCCATGCCTTCCATGATTTCACGACGGCGCTGAACCACGGTTTTTTCCAGCTTGAACTCCGGAATACCGAAGGTCAGCAGGCCACCAATCTCAGGGTGACGATCGAAGACGACCGGCTGAACCCCGTTGCGAACCAGGATATCGGCACAGGCCAAACCGGCGGGACCGGCGCCAATGATGGCGACACGCTTATCCGTGGCAACCACCTGGGACATATCAGGACGCCAGCCCATGGCGAATGCGGTATCGGTAATGTACTTTTCCACCGAACCGATCGTCACCGCACCAAACCCGCCTTCGTTCAGGGTACAGGCCCCTTCACACAACCGGTCCTGAGGACAGACGCGACCGCAGACTTCGGGCAAGGAGTTCGTTTGATGCGACAGTTCAGCTGCCTCAATGATATTGCCTTCCGATACCAGCTTTAACCAGTTTGGAATGTAGTTATGTACCGGACATTTCCATTCACAATAGGGATTGCCACAAGCCAGACAGCGATGCGCCTGCGAGGACGCATCCTCTGGTTTAAAGGAATGGTAGATCTCGGCGAACTTTTTCTTACGCACGCGAGCCGGCACTTTATCCGGATCGATCCGCTTGAGTTCTATAAACTGAAAATCGTTATTCAGGCGATTAGCCATTTCACCTTCCTCATTCTTCAGCCCCCTCCATGGGGGGCAACAGCGGTCAGAGAACCCAACACCCAGTTACTCTGGACGCTTACGCATACTTTCAAGCAACTCACCCAGACCCGCCGCTTTCGGCTTCACCAACCAGAATTTCGTGATGAAATCATCAAGGTTATCGAGAATCTGCTGTCCCCAGGCGCTCTGCGTTTCTGCAACGTACTCCATAATCACCGAACGCAGATGGTGGCGATACATTTCCATGGAATAATTACTGATGCGGTGAATCTCCACCAGCTCGTGGTTATATTTATCCACGAAGCTACGGTCCAGATCC